>JBJEJM010000109.1:0-4688 GCA_051878075.1 Clostridium sp.
TGTTGAAAAGTTATAGCTTTCGATTTTAGCATACTCTTCAATTCCAGTAACCATTGCCATAATATCTTCACCACTAAGACTTGGCACTGCTGCTCTTACCCTTTCATCAACCTTCATAGATATTGTTCCTCCATTAAATACAACTGCTACTTTTTTCATATTGTTCCTCCATTTATTTTTTTCATAAGTTGATAAATTATTCATTTTCTTTTATCCATTGCTTGTTTTTAATAACATTATCAAAAACCTTCAAATCAATTTCAATATATTATCTCCAAGCTAAATACATATTATATTGATTCTTCAGGTTACATATATAAATCATAAAAAAACTCCCAGATATAATCCGAGAGTTTAAAAATATTCCTTTTTGGCAGGTCGGCGTATCCTGCATCTCTGATTACTATATAATAGCGCGTGAGGAGCCTTTTCTCACCTCAAAAAACAAATCACAACAATAAATATATTACAATATATTTTCTTTTATTTCAATATCCTCTATCTTAATAAGTCTGCTTCTATAAATTCTGGCTTTTAATTTAGACAAAGTCAATGGATACATTGTTGCTACATAAATATATTCGCCTTCCCTGTCAATTTCCAATCCTAAAAATATTATAATATTGTCAATTATTTTAGCCAGTTCTATACCACATATATTTCCTGATTCATATTCTGCACCTACATATTCAGGATCTTTGATTATTTTTTCTATTATATCTATTATATTATCCTTAACCTTTTTAGTGAATTGTTTTCCATGTCGCTTCTTTATATGCTTTATAACACCTGGAGAGGCATAAACTGTTTTTGGTACATCAAGTCCTAAATTATCTCTTATAGATTCTTTAATTTTACCAACTTTCTTATAGGCTTTATAATCTTTTCTCATAAATACCCCTCATTTACATGCTTTCTTTTATTATATCCCATAGAAGCGTTTTTTTCCACTTATGTAACAAAAAGATTATGATTAGGGATAATAAATCCTTCTGTCAGTGTTATTTAAAAATAAGCTAATATTCATCTATATTAGCTTATTTAATATCAAGTAATATGATTCACAACTATAGAAATATAAGCTGCAGACCACTTACAATTATTATAGTATTATACAGATCAATCCACCATTGCCTTCATTAATGATCTTTTGAAGTGTCTTTTGAATTTTTACCTGTACATCTTCCGGCATCTTATATAATTTATTCTGAAGTCCCTCCTTAACCAGAACTTCTAATGATTTACCAAACATATTGCTCTGCCAGAGTTGTGCTGGATCTGTTTCAAATTGATCAAGTAATCCTTTTACAAGCTCTTCAGATTCTTTTTCAGATCCCATTATAGGGCTTATTTCAGTTTTCACATCACATTTAATTAGATGTAAACTAGGTGCACTTGCTTTAAGCTTTACACCAAACCTATTTCCCTGTTTAACTATTTCCGGCTCTTCAAATTTCATTTCAGAAAGCTGTGGTGCTACTAATCCATATCCTGTTTCCTTAACTTCTTCTAAAGCGTCTTTTACTTTATCATACTCACATTTTGCATGACTCAATTCCTTTATTATTCCTAAAAGATCACTTTCAGATTTAACTTCAATATTGCAGATTTCACTTAAGACCTTATAAAAAACTTCATCTTTAGGTCTCATAAGTACTTTAGCCATTCCATTTCCTAAATTAACTTCTTTCACTGCTGCATTTCCTATAAAATCTTCTCCATCAAATTTATTAAGGCAGTATTTAATATCTCGTATTTTAGAAACATCCTGGCACATGTCCATAATTATGTTGAAAAAATCTTTTTTTAGCCAATGGCCCGCTTCTAGTTTTTCCAGCCATTCTGGCATATCTATATCTATTTCTTTTACTGGGAATTCTTTAAGAACTGATTTAAACAATTCTTTTATATCATCTTCTCCCATATTGTATACATCCATAATTTGAACTGTAACATTATATTTTGCTTCAAGTTCGATTTTTAAATTTTTAGTTTCCTGAGAATTAGGCTTGACAGTATTAAGCACTACTATAAATGGTTTATTTAATGACTGAAGTTCTGCAATTACTCTTTCTTCTGGTTCTACATAGTCTTCCCTATCTATTCCTGTTATGCTTCCATCTGTTGTTACTACAAGGCCAATTGTTGAATGATCATTAATAACTTTCCTAGTTCCTATTTCAGCTGCATCTTCAAATGGAATTTCGTAATCATACCATGGAGTATGAACCATTTTGCTTTCTTCTCCTTCCATGTATCCTAATGCACCTTTTACAATATATCCTACACAGTCAACCATTCTAACCTTAAATCTGATTTCATCCTCCAGTGTTATTTCAACTGCCTCATTTGGAACAAATTTTGGTTCAGTTGTATGAATACTTTTACCAGATCCACTCTGTGGTAATTCATCTTTTGCCCTCTCTTTTTTATAAGCATTGTCTATCTTGGGTATAACCATCAAGTCCATGAACTTCTTTATGAAGGTAGATTTTCCTGTTCTAACAGGACCAACAACACCAACATATATGTCCCCTTGCGTTCTATCTGCTATATCTTTGTATATGTTAAAATTCTCCACATGATTCCCTCCCATATTCTTTTTACCAATATATATATATTCCATAGCACTTCTAAATATACACAATGATATATTTATTTAAGTTGTACATTATTTCACTAAATCTTAATAAAAATAAGATTATTGCTTTAAATGATATAAGACAGTATCTACAAAGAACATTGAAGATACTGCCTTACATCTAAATTGCATTATAAATAGTTTTATAAAATAATTATTTTCTTATTCAATTTTAGATAAATCAATGGTAAATTCTTCTCCTACTTTTACATACTCATCAGCATCCGGCATTTTACCGCTCTGTTCTGGCATTTTTACTGCATATGGTGTAAGTGTAATAGTTTTTGCATTATCATCTATATTTTTATTGAAATTATCGTATTTAAAATCTAAGTAATCTTTTCTTCCTCTTGATATATAGAAAATAACTTCATTATTTAAATCATCAGTTCCTCTTAATTGAATATCATAACTTTCATTTTTATTAAATCCTTCTACTTCAGCATAAATATTCTGCCCAATATCATTGCTCTTATATTTTTCTAAAGTTACCTTTTCCCCATTATCAAGCGAAAAACTATAATCTAATTTGATTTCATTTGTATCTGCCATAAGCATATCTTTGTTGGCTTTAAATTCAAAAACCCATTTTCCCCTCACTGGTTTTCTATTATTTATGCTTACTTTAGAATAAACAATTTTTATATCCAAATCACCTTCCAGATCTTTTTCATCAACAGTATCCAAATCATACATTAAAACGCTTTGAGTTGTTTTATCATCTATTTTTCCAGCCGAACCACTTTGTCCTGTAAATTTTACTTTTTTATTATTTATATATATAGTTTTATCTTCATCATAAAATTCATCATCACCTAAAATTCTATCCGAACTTATATTAGTAGATATTATAAGTTCCTTTTCATTTAATATAACTTCATTAAGCTGAATTGTAATGTTATTGTCTGTTACACTTTTATTTATTACTGTCTTATAATCATCTATATTTTTCTCAATATTCAAAGCAGACTCAATATTTTCTCTTACCTGCATCATAACTTCTGCCCCAGCTCCAGTACCAATGCCTAATGCCCCAATCCCTATGACTGAAATCATTATAGCTGCTGCCACTCTTCTATATCTATGTTTATTACCACATATAGAGTTCTTAATATTTTTCTTAATCCTTATTTTTTCAATATCATTTAAAGGTTCAAAATCATAATCAGTCTCATTTAATTCTGCATCATTAATCATTTCATATATATTCATTTTATTATTCATATTTCATTCCTCCATTTTCTTTTATTTTAAAAATCTCTTTTATCTTCTTTTTTGCACGTGATAGCCTATTATAGATTACTTCTTTCTTCATTCCTGTATCTTCACTTACTTCATCCATTTCTTTTTCTTCAACATAAAGCTTATAAAATATCTCCCTATCTTTTTCCTTTAAACATTCCATCATTTCTATAATTTCTTTACTCAGCTCATCTTTTATTATTTCTTCAGTAACATCATCTTTCACTATGTTTAAGTCATCTATGTTTGAATTTTTCAAATCCTTAAGATATTTTCTTTTATAATCAATTGCTTTAAATTTAGATATACCTATAATCCAATTCTTAAAAGTACTTCTATTCTCATCAAAAGAATTTATGTTGTTCCATATTCCTAAAAGTACATCATTTATGCATTCATCCTGAAAGCTCTCTAAATTATAAAGATGTTTCCTCACAACTGCTTTAATAACATATCCATAATTATCTATAACATAATCCAAAGCTTGCTCATTTTTTCTCATTAGTTGAGTTATAAAATTCTGCTCATTTATTTCCATAATAATTCTCCTTTATGTAATATATTACAATTTAAAGTACTTACACCTAATACTTCGTAATACCAATGCCTATATCTATCAAAAATAATTTATTTTTCAAATCTTTATTTAAATATTTTTTAAATCGTAATAAACAATATAATCTAGCTCATGTGAAAATCTCAATAATATAAAAATATTATCAATATATAATTCAAAAATATTACTAAATAATAAATAAAAAACCCAGAAATATTTAGAACATCATTTATATTAATGATGTTTTAA
>JBJEJM010000110.1:0-4604 GCA_051878075.1 Clostridium sp.
TTTTAGAGCAGGTTTATAGAGCTTTTAGAATAAGTAATGGAGAACCTTATCATAAGTAACGGAGGTTTTTATAAAAAAGTAATTAGAACAAAAATAATCCCCCTTATATTAAAGGGGGATTATTTTTATAAAGTACTTAGTGTAGTTAGTGTAGATTTAAATGTAGTAATCCTAGTATAAATGCTATCACCAGTATCAGGAATGTTTTCAGATGGCGAAGTAATAACAAGTCGTTGAAGACGTGATTTTATTGCTTGACGGGCATAAAAAAATCTCCATTGCTGCATGTTAATTTGTGTAGTAAACCATAATAATTCATTAAAAGACATTTTATATTTAGGAATTAATACTCTAACAGAACTACCTCCATTACCTCTAGCTAAAAATGGCCATGGCTGAATACTAGCTTTTCCAAACGCTGTTATAGTTATTCCACCATACTCAAAGCATTGAGTTTCTTCACTTTCAACAAGTCTAATAATACTATTGCAAGATGAGCCACTTGAAACATAAGGACATAATCCAGTAGAAAAGTTCTTTTCACCTGGAGACTTACCGTTAACAACATGAAAGAATTCGGTAATAGTACCCTTTTTAGATAATGGCAAATCAGGTAGAGTACTAAATGCCTCAGTAAAATCCTCTAAGGCTTCATCAGCTAAGTCTGGAATTAGTGTTACTGCTTCAAAAATAGATTTTATTACAGACTGCTTAAGTTGAGTTAATTTCTTATCAGAAATTAATGGTTGAGGACTCCATTGTTGAGGACTCCATTCTTCACCATTGATAACATCTTTAGCTTTGATTTTAGTAACACATTTAGAAGAAAAAGATTCATTATTTAAGAATTTATTAAAACAAGTTTTAACCTCATCCAACTGGCTACCAGATATAGGAATCCTTCTGTTCTTTAACTTTTCAAAACCATCATTATCAATACGAGCCATAAAAATTTCACTGTCAGCATTTTGTGGAACATGAGCTTTAGCAATTAATATTGATGTTGGGGCTGCTGCCTTTGGATAAAATAAGTCTTCTGGAAGACTTATTACTCCTAAAATTGTATGATTTCTGCAAAATTCTTTACGCCAATTTGTATGTTCATCATCTGCAAATATACCAGCATATACAACTACACCTAATAAACCTTCTGCTTGTAAGGCATTAAGAGCTGTATCTATAAATTTTCTTTCAGGTTCATCTTCTTGCGAAAAGGGAGGATTAAGAAATGCTTTTGTAAAGCTATTATAAACAGAATTTTTATTGTCCTCATCAAAGCAACTTCCCAATTCAATATGACTTGAGCCATCTCCTCTAAAAATAAGATTTAAATTTGCTAATGCCCAAATTGTAGGATTAGTGTCAAATCCATACAATGAACTTTTTATCGTTTCAATTTGTCTAGGTGAAACAGCTTTATTCATCATTGCATCAAATGAAGATACAAGGAATCCACCAGTTCCAGAAGCAATATCTATTATTTTGTCTGTTGCATTAACATTTAATAAATCAACACAGAATTTTGTAATATGTCTAGGCGTAAATACTATACCTAATGAATTATTGTCAAATCCATATCTTAAAAATGCTTCATAAAAAATACCAAGGAAATCAGTATCAGTCTGTAAAACAGACCTAATATTAAGTCTATGTAATATAGATACAACTCTTCTAATAAAAGGCGAAAGACGATTGAAATCAGCACCTGAAAGTGTGAGTGCATCTATGAGCTGAAGACATTTATCTTCAGGGATACCAGAAGTTTTTTTCATTTCATTTAAAGTTGATGAAACAAGAGAATTAACAGATGAAAGTGCTTCTGATGTATTTGTATTAATTTCACCCTTATACATTGCTAATACTATAGCACCAATTACTTTAGGTCTAAGGGAAGGTTCAATTTTAGCTGTTCTAAGAATTTTACTTAATGAAATTGCTGATTCAATAAATTCTACACTAGATGGTATTGAAACACATGTAGTACCATCATTTGCATTTAGGGCTAATTCTGCTTCTATTTTAGAAGGAATAGTTGTTAATTCATAACCATTAGATGTTAGAGATATCCAATCATTATCTTTTAGGTATTTAACATAAACTACGAAGCCAGTTTCTTCATCACCAGCAGCCCCAATTGCTATTTTTATATTATATTTACCAGTTGAGTTAATAGTATTAGAATAATCTATTGCTTCATTAATGGCATCATCAATTTTTCCAATTTCATTTTTAGTTTCAATTACACAACAAGGTTCTTTTTGTAGGCATAAAACAAAATCGGGACGTTCTAATCCTAATCCCATATCAGGAAAGGCTCCCATTACTTCTTGTTCCTCTAAAAAGTCACCATTTGAATTAATATGTTTTGTATTCCAGCCTTTTTGTTGAGCTATTTGTCTAACATAGTATCTAGCTCTACTTTCAGCTATTTTTCTTGTTTTTGCCATATTATCCCACCTTATATATTTTAATTATACAGTTATCATAACAAAAAAAAAGTCAAAAGTTAACTAGAAAGATTTGAAGGAGAAAAAAATGATATATATATTAAATTTAGATGATATTGAAAAAATAAGACAGAAAAGAATAATAAGTAATACATTATTGGATATTATAGAAAGTGATTATTTAAAAATGAAAAATGATTTAAAGAAATATGGAATTAATTTTTGCTTAGGAAGCAATGGAATATATATATTATATGAATATGGAGATTTTAAAAATATAATACGTATATATGGAGAGGGTGAAACTAGTCTTAAAATTAATTTTACTGAAGTAATAAAAGAAAACGATGAACTATATTATAGGACACTTTTATACAATAAACATTATTATGCAGTAGTAGTGTATGGAGAATATAAGAAAACAGATGATTTGTTTAAAAAGTTTATTAATACTAAGGTAATAGAATGATAAATAATATAAATATATATTATTTATATGAACTTTCACATTATTTTAGAGTATTAATAAAAATTTCATATATTTAGAGAGGAGTTATGTATAGTGAAAAAGGTGTATAAGGAAAGGCAATTGTTGGAGTTGATTAACATACCAGCAGATGTTATTAAGGCTATAAGAAAAGTAATTACTATAATAGATGATTTTTATAAAGAAGATAGAAACGTAGAGTTTGACTTAGGTGGATATGTAGTTATTGCAGAAAATATCGTTGATATTGAAATGCTAAAACAAGGTAAATTAAAAGAAATTGTTGCAGAATATACTGATGTAATTGAATGTAGTGAAGGAGTTAATTGGACTTCTTCACTATTTTTACTTTCTAGTGATTTTTCAATTGTAGTAATAACAACGGAAGAACTATCTAAGTTCCTTCTAGGATGATGGAGAAGATATATGAATAAGAAAATAATTAAGCAGACTAAGTACTGTAATATCCTAGAGCAAGTTAAAGTAGCTGATAATGAATATACTTATACAGTAGAAAAGATATATATTAAAGCACTAAGAAGAAAAGAATTAAGATTTTGTGTATATAAATGTACTAGAAGAGGGGATGAAACATATATCCCAAGAAGTTTAGATGTAACAGAAGAAGAATTTCAAGAATTAATAGTACAGGCATTAAGAACTAAGATGTTTTCGGGAGAATTCATAACAACAATAAGAGAAGAATTAAATAAATTATAGGAATGAGGAAGAACAGATATGATAAATAAAGAAAATATAATAATAGCAAATGTAGAGAGCACAGAAATAATACAACAGTATGTAATAAGAGAAATTAAGAAGGTATTAGACAAATATAAGAACATTGATAAAGATGAAATAAGAAGTGTAGAGAAACTAATCAATAATATAAGTAATGAAGAATTAAAAGAAGAATTCTTAAATGATTGGAGTATGTCAGTAAAGTTAGCAAAAGAAATTGGAGATAATGAAGTTGATGATAGAATAATTTCTATGTTCCAAACTATGAAAGGGAATGGCTTAGAAGATTTATCAATAGATTAGCCGAGCAACTATTCTTCCAGGGGTAACAGTAAGAAAGCAGGGAATAGTAGCAGCTGGAGCAATAGTAGATAAAGATGTAGAATCTAACTCGTTAGTTTCGGGGATTCCTGGAAAGTTTGTGCGTGAAAGAAATAATTTCGAGAATAAGGGTGATGAATTAAATCATATATGGCTTCATAATGGTGAATTTCAATAATTTATTAATACAAAGGAGAATGCTTAATAATGAAACTATCTTGCAAAACAAAACTTATTGCAGGCACATTATCTAAAGTATTACAATTAGGAAGAAAAGGTGAAATTACAGGTCTTTGGACTTCGAAAATAAATCCAATATTAGCTATAATAGGATCATTAATAATTCTATTTGGTGGTATGAGTAATAAGCTGTTCTGGATATATGCAGGATTCTGTTTATTAGTAATAATATTAGCAGTGCTATTTTGGAAAGGAAAAGAGAGAGAATTTAAAGAGACTTTAGTTGAGTCTTACTAAGTTTTAGTCACAATATATATAATATAGGAAACTACTATATATATTGTGACTTTTTATATTTGTCAATTGAAGTAAAATATAAACTTATAGTATATCTTCTAGAGTATATTTAGATAATTCATCAATAAAAG
>JBJEJM010000111.1:0-7334 GCA_051878075.1 Clostridium sp.
TGAGTAACTATTGTAATTATAGTTAAAATTGTATTTACTATATATAGAGGTACAAGTACTACTGGAAGCCTTTTTCTTAAGAAGCCTTTTAAATAATCAGGTTTAGTTTTATAGCTTTTGAACAATCCATAACCTGAAAAGAAAAAGAATATTCCTACAAACAGAAATCCAATCAAAGCAAAACTGCCTAATGCTCCAGTTTTATCTCCATTATAAAAATATGGCTGAATAAAGTGATGAGCAACTATACAGACTGCACAGACTCCCTGTATTCCCTTAGATATTTTAAGACTCAGAAAATCTTCATGAAATTCTCCTTTTGGAGCTTTTTTTACACCAATTAAAAGTATTACTAGCAAAAACAATAAATAAATATCCATATGATAATCCCCCTTAAATACCATATTATTTAACATTATTTTGACATAATTTCTACTCCAGAGTCTGTCACAAGAAGTGTATGTTCCCATTGAGCTGAATAAGATCCATCTCTAGTCTTTGCTGTCCATCCATTTTTCTTGTCAATGAAAATCCTTCTGCTGCCAGCATTTATCATTGGTTCAATAGTGAATACCATTCCTGGAACAATGACCATCCCCCTTCCCCATTTTCCATAGTGAAGAACTATAGGATTTTCATGGATGCTTAATCCAACTCCATGCCCACAGAATTCACGTACTACAGTATAATTATTATTATGAGCATGTTCCTCTATAACTGCTCCAATATCTCCAAGTGTAGTCTCAAATGGCTTTATTATTGATATGGATTTTTCCAGACATTCTTTTGTCACATTTACAAGTTTCTTATTTTCTTCACTTACATTACCAATCATAAACATTCTGGATGCATCTGCAAAATATCCATTAAGGTTAGTAGTTGCATCTACATTTACAATGTCTCCATCTTTTAAAATTCTGTCTTTTGATGGAATTCCATGACATACTTCATCGTTTACAGATACACATACGCTTTTGGGAAATCCCTGATAATTTAAATCTGCTGGAACAGCCCCATGACTTACTGTATATTCATGAACCATTCTATTTATATCTTCTGTACTCATTCCTTCTCTTATATTTTTTTCTACAAAGTCAAGAAGACCTGTATTTATCTTTGATGCTTTTCTTATTCCTTCTATCTGCTTTGGATTTTTTATCATCTTTCTAAGTGGTGTTATTTTTCCCTTTGCCCTTAAATAATTTAGTTTTCTGTCAAATTCAAAATGACAGTCTTTATATCTTAAGCCACTACCACACCAACATAGAGTGTTTTTATTGTTGTCTCTTCCAATCCTCATTAAATCATATCCTATTCATTAATTTTTCATTAATACGTTTCAGTAAGTTCTCCAGAATAAGGGCTTTGGAAAACTTAAAACTTAATAATAATTTTTATTCTATTGACCGGATTTTATATTAAAATAATTTATGTTAATATTGTAAATTATAACTAATTGAATTTATCATAAATTTATCATAAATTTATCTTAAATTTATGATTCAAATATACCTCTGCACTTTCCAATCTGATTTAAGCTTCCTTATTAAAATCTGATTTTCTGAGTAATCCACACAAATTTGCCAGCTTATAAACATAGAGTTTTTAAGATATACAAAAAGAAGATACAATTTATGTACCTTCCTTTTTAAATTATCTATTCATTTTTGCTATCTGCTTTATCAGCTGGCTGATTTTGAATATTTGTATCTGGATTTAATTCTTGAACTTTATCACTTTCAACTTTTCCAGATGTAGTTGTATTTTCAATAGTATCTTTATCTCCGCCTAATATAGCATTACCTTTGCCATTTTCGCTTTCCTGAGGCTTATTATTATTGTTTTCATCTGCCTTAGGCTGTTCTGGCTGAAGATCTAATATACCATTTTTTATTTCTGATTTTTCATCATTTCCATCATGATTTCCTACAGTATCATTAACTTTATCATCAGCTGATGGTTTAATGTTATCTTTTGGATTTGAAGTCGTCTTGTTTTGCTCTGTATTCTCTTTGCTGTCATTATTCTTTTTGTCATTAATGCTGTTATTAGTAGTGTTATCATAAACTCTATCTGTCTGCACAGCATTTGTTTTATTTTCTTCCTTAGAATCTTGTGGAGCACTTACATCTTCAGCACTTTCATCTTCTGCATTATGATAAATGACATTTTCCTTATCTTTTATTTGATCTGCAATTTCTTTTACAGGTGCATTTGTAATCTTCTTCTTTGTTTCTTCATTTACTACCTTAGATGCTTCATATCTTCCAAGGCTGATTCCTTGTTCTTTAGCCTGTTCAATATCTTTTTTATCTTCTGCTTTGATATATGTTATATTTTCTGTATCAAAGTTAGATAATACAGCATCTTTTATAGAATCTTCATAAACACCTTCATTACTATTATTTACGAATGCAAACCCTACAAGCACATCTTTATTATTTTTGAGATATTCTTTTTCAACTAAAATATCTTTTATCACTTTTATTCCATCATTTATATTTTTACCTTTAACTCCAGTAAAATCTATATTTCTTCCATCATCATTCATACCTTTAACACTAAGTATTTTCTGACTGTTATCAACTTCTATCTGTATACTTGGATTAATATCAAGACTCACAATTGCGTAAGTTTTATTGAAGCTGTAATTATAAAAGAAAGTAAATACTAATAGGAATAATGCTGCAATTGAACCCAATGATTTCATAAAAGAATTATTATATTTGAAGCTTCTCTCAGCTGAAGCCTTAACAATATCCTCTTCAAAATAAAATATTTTCTGCCCTACAGACATTCCTGGCTTAATTAATATTTTTTCCATTCCTCCGTCATCATTTAGGACGATGGCATAGTCCTTTTTCAACTCCATTATTAAACCTTTATTCATATTTTTCACCTACTTTCTGATCCAGTTTTTTAAGGCACTAAGATTTTTATCAAGTATTATTACAACTGCAATGATAAATTTCTTGCTTCGTTTAACAACTTTTTCAGTTACACCGAATCTAAGTACTATCTTCTTTATTGGCAGTCTTTTCTTCAGATACATAAATGATACAAATTCTTCTTCCTTACTTATCTGTCTTGATAAATTAATAGCATTTTCCCTAGTTGCCTGTTGTTTTGGAGCTTCCTCGACCAAATCTTCCAAAGTAAAACCAAAGGAATTAATTTCAGATTTAAGCATTTCAATCTGTTCTACTAACAGACTGTTATCCTCTTCCTGCTCAAACTTTTCATCTCTAAACTCAACTCCCATTTCTGTAAGTTCCTCAATGGATGAATGCACATGTTTGTTTTCACCCTTTAAGTAATTTTTTATTCTACTTGAAATAACAAGTTTAGCATAAGATAAAAAATGTCCTTTTTCGTTGTCATATCTTTCTATTGCTTCATTAAACCCTAGTAAACCTACACTTAGTGATTCATCATTCTCACATGATACATATTTTCCAGTAACATCTGAAATACTTTTTATAATAAAAGGCATATGATTTTCAATTAGCTTGTCTACTGTCATTTTCTCCTGAATATTTAAATCAATCAAAACACTTTCGAGCATATCTGCGCTCCCTTCCCCGGTCATTATTATATACAAAAAAAATTATGTATTTCGGTACCTTTTCAAAATAAATAATTTTTAAATTCCTGAAATTTATTTATATATACCATAAACATGAATTGTATATGATAAACATAACTTGTCCATTTATACTTGTCCACTTTTCCGATATTATCACATTTTCTACTACACTATCAAATTTAACTAGTATTTTTATATTTAAATTTAAACTTTATAATAAAAGGTCATATAATTATATTCGAATCCTTCGGTAATTTTTTTATATTTTTTTAAATGTTTTTAATTTTTTTTTGAAACAGCAATATATATTCACTTTGTTATGTATATGAGTATATATTGCTATTATTCTTACTTCAATATTTATTTTTAAAATCATTTCTTTTAGCAGAGCTATTTTATCTTTATGCTGGTAAAATAAGAATTCTTATTTAAAATAAAAATTCTTATTTTACGTATTTTCATATATAAATCCAGTTATTTTAACAGATCAATAATTTCCCTGCTTGTAATTGCATTTAGTATATTTGTATCATTTAACTCACTGGTCAACACATCATTTATGAGATGCTTTTTATCCTCCTGAAGCATTACTATTTTTTCTTCAATAGTATTTTCAGCTATAAGCTTTATTACTTCAACATCATTCTCCTGTCCAATTCTATGTGCCCTATCAGTTGCCTGGTCTTCTATTGACGGATTCCACCATGGATCAAAATGAATAACCATATCTGCACTTGTAAGGTTAAGTCCTGTTCCTCCTGCTTTTAAAGAAATAAGAAATACCCTCATTTCATCATTAGAATTAAATTCATCCACTAATTTAATCCTATTAGCTGAAGAAATGCTTCCATCTAAATAACAATGATGTATATCCTTTTCTCCCAATATTCTCGATATTTTTTTCAATGTACTTGTAAACTGCGAAAAAAGTAATATTTTGTGCTTACTTCCTTCATTTTTGATAATATTTAAGGCTTCCTGTATTTTACCGCTTCCGCCCTTATATTCATCTGTAACTATTGAAGGATCTAAACAAAGCTGTCTTAACTTTGTAATATATGAAAATATAGTAGCATTATTCACATCACCACATTCAATATTTTCTTTTACTTCTTTTACAAAAGCATCATATAAATTTTTCTGTTCCTTAGTCATTTTTACACGTACTATTTTTTCATGCTTTTCTGGAAGTTCATATGCTGCATCAATTTTTCTTCTTCTCAATATATAAGGTTTTATGAGTATTTTAAGTTCTTCAATATTTGAATCATCATTTACAAACTTTTTGTTAAATTCATTATATGAGTATAAATATCCTGGCATTATAAAATCAAACAACGACCACAGTTCAGTCAAATTATTTTCTATAGGAGTTCCTGTGAGAATAAATCTGCTATCACCATTGACTTTTTTAACAGCCTGAGTAATCTGTGCTTTATAATTTTTAATATTCTGCCCTTCATCCAGTATCACATTTTTAAAATGTATCTGTTCATAAATGTAGCTGTCATTTTTTAATGTACCATAAGTCGTCAATATAACATCATATTCAGAGTAATTATCTAATAATTTATCTCTATCTCTTTTTTCTCCATGTAAAATGCATATCTTTAAATGAGGTGAAAATTTTTCAAATTCATTTTTCCAATTGTATAAAAGAGAAGTTGGAACTATTATTATTGATGTTTCATTTTTAAAAGATGATAGAAATGCTATTGTCTGTATTGTCTTTCCAAGTCCCATTTCATCACCAAGTATCCCTCCAAGTCCAAGTTCACTAAGATTCCTAAACCAGTTATAGCCTTCCTTCTGATACTCTCTTAAGACACAATTAAGTTTTTTAGGAATATGATACTTCTTATCTTTTTTTCTATCTATTGATTCAAAAAGCTCTAATAGTTTTTTTCTATTCTTAATTTTCAATATATCATCATTTTCCAGTTTGTTTTTTAAATAATACAGCTTATCAAATGATAATTCATATTTATCATTTACCTGAAGAGTGTTCAGATTAAGCGAATCTATTATTCTCATTGCATTTTCAAATTCACTGCTTGTAAGATCTATATACATTCCATCATCAAGCCTTATAAACCTTTTCTTATCTTTATAAGCTTTAACTGCTTCCTGTAACTGTGCAGGTGAAATTTTATCAATCTGCATGTAAAAATCATAAGTTCCTTTCGAATTTTCCTGAATTGAAAACTCTTTGAAATTATCTCCATATAATTTAAAATTATCCTCATAAGCTTTATTTACAAATATACTTCCAAGACTATTTATTTCATCTATTCCATTCTTTAAAAATAAATAATATTCTTCATCATCACCAAGAAATTCAAATGTTTCATTTCGATAATAGAATCTGTACTTATTTAATATTCTTTCTATGGAATAAAGCCTGCTTGAAAAATTCTTATTATCATTGTTTATTTTAACAGCTTCGGAATAACCCATATCTGTAATTCCATTATTTATACTTACATCACATATAGATTTTCCTCTTCTTTTTGAAAAATTAAACACAACCTTAACATTTTCATTTAATTTTTTAAGTATTGCTTCGTCATAAAATACCTTTTCTGATATTGAAACAATGGCTTTATTTAAAACATAGAACTCTCCGCTGCTTATATCATCTTTAAAAATGATCTTTTTATTTTCTTTCAATGATTTATATAAAACATTGTACATATGTATCTGTTTATAAGATGGAATATATAAGTTCCTATCAAATAAGAATATATCCATATTTTTGTTTAAAGGCACTGGAAAAACTTTTTTTGTTGTTAAAACATAATTATCATCAATTTTTTTCATAGTAAATGTTAATGGAAGGTCCTTTTTTAACACTTCACTAAAATAATTTTGATAATTATATGTAAATTTAACTTTCCTGCCATCAAGATTTTCAAGAAATCGTCGTAATATATTGCAAGGAATTCTTATTGAACTTTTGCTGTCATTATTTTTACTTATCATTAGAAACTCATATATATAATCTATTACCTTTTCATCAGATTCATCAAAATAATATTTTCTGCTATTATATACAAGTCCTTTTCCAATGCTGCATTCACTTCTGCTTTTAAGGGATTCAATACATTCTTTTATATCTAAAACTGGATACATAGTAGTATTTCCTATGTAAATACTCACATCAAAACCTTGAGAATCTTTTTCTTTTACTTCTTTTATAGAAACATTAATTTCAAGTTTTTCTTTTTTATTATGTATTTCTTCTTTGTCAGCAGTATTCAGCATATATAAATATTGAAGTTCTTTAATCATCATTTTATCTGCTCTGGATTTTTCCTGTCTATTTGCAGCTATTTTTCTTTTTACACTATCGACAAATTTTAATCCTGCACCAACAAGATGGTCACATAAATATATTCTATTTTCCAAATCATTTTCTTTAAATATACTGCAGCTGCACTTTGTAAAAATTAGTTTTTTATTTTTTATATCTATCCTTAAATGTGGATTACAATTTTTTAATTCACTGCTGCTTTTAAAATTACCATAAATATTGTAAACATTATCTACTTTATGAACATCAATTTTTAAGGAATTATCTTTTAATAAATCCCTGCCTTTTGATATATTTAATTTTGATGCATTCTTTAATATTATGTCTTCTAATTCAGATACTTTCATTAAATCACCTCCAAAAGTTGATTTTCAGTGTTTTTCGCATTCTTAGTAAATTATATCATTTTATTTAAGGTTGTGATAACTTATTTAC
>JBJEJM010000111.1:7434-11118 GCA_051878075.1 Clostridium sp.
TTTAAAATATCTTTTTTAATAATGAATGTCTGCTGAATCTTAATATAATACACCTTTTGCAGGTTTAAGGAATTTAAAACTTATTTAGCACATGCCTCCATTATTTCCTCCACCGCCACATGCATTCATATTATTTCTTGCCATTGGCCTTACCCTTTGAGTTGCATACTTGGTTGCATATTCAATTATTCTTGCCTGTAATGTTTTCATACTGCTTAAATATTCTGTATTTCCTGGATCTAATTCAAGTGCTCTTTTTATATAATTGAGTCCAGTCTCAAACCATCCTTTTTTAACACAAACAAACCCTTCCAGGTAATTCCACTCAGCATCATCTCTTGCATTAAGCATATTTAGTTTTGATTCTGCAAGTGCAAAATTCTTAGATTCTATAAGCTTTCTTATTTCAATATATATGTTCTTATTTATCAGCATATCATATGCCTTATTAAGTTCAATAAGTTTCTCTTGCGTTGTATCATCTTGATTAAGAGTATAGTTTTCTACAAGTTCTTTATACTTTTTTGCTATTTCATCTTCTGATGCAGTCTTATCAATACCTAAAATTTCATAAGGATTCAATATCAAATACACCCCTTAAATTCTTACCATAGCTCCTAATACTAAATATATTTTCATTTTAAAATATTATTACACATTAAATTTAATGAGTGTAAAAACAATGAGCTATAAACAATAAATATAAAAGTAATTGGTGCATTTATGAATTCATAAAATAATGTTTTAATATAACCGCTCTGATACTTTCATATCTTATATATTTCGGAAGTGATTTCTTTAGTTCTGAAATCTTTTCATACCCATGCTCATTAATAGCTTCAACAATTTCTTTTTCTTCCTGCTCATTATAGAATTCTTCAAGATTTATATTAAATGGATTTTCACCAAATTCTTTAATATAATCTGCAACATAGCCTAATATTGTAGACACTGATAATTCCACATAATCAGCTGCTTCATGAATATTCTTATTTTCTTTAAGCATATCAATTGCTATTTCCTCATTCTTTCTTGTTTCACCATCAATTATTACTTTTCTTTTATTTTTAGGAATCCATTCATGAATTATATTATTTTCTGCTAAATAATTATTTACTATTTCTATAATTTCTTCTCCATGGGCTTTTATCTTCTTAGGTCCAAGTCCACTTATATCATTCAATTCTTCAAGATTTTGAGGATATCTTCCACTTATTTCCTGAAGAGTGTTCTTATGCATAATATATTGTGGATAATCAGTCTTTTCTTCCTTCATCCATCTTTTTCTTGCTTCTAATAATATATTATAAAGATTCTTATCAGTTGTAACTTCCAATTTAAGATCAGTTTCTTTACTATCTGATGAATCTGCTATTTTAATTTCCAGCTCTCCTCTATTTGAAATATTTATATTATTTTCTTCTGCATACTTTTTAATTGCTTCTTCAAATCTTTCACCATATTTACTATATTTAAGTTCTCCCACACCAGTTATCCCAAGCATTGCTTCTTTATATACAGGATATTTCACTGACATTTCTTTTAATGTAACGTCACCAAATATTACATATGGAGGAACATTATTTTCACTAGCAATTTCACTTCGTATTCCTCTAAGGATTTCAAATAATTCATTATTTTCTGAAGCTGTTTTATGCACTTTAAATTCTTTAAGTTCAACTTTCTGTTCTCCTACAAGCACTTTTCTTGACATCTGATTTAATGCTAAAATTGGATAAGTTCCTTCAACAACTCTTATAAAGCCTTGTGATACAAGAGTATTTATGAATGTTTTAAGTTCTTCACTTGAATAATCCTTCATAATCCCATAAGTTGAAAGTTCATTAAAATGAAACTCTTTAACCTTCTTGTTTTTTGAGCCCCTTAAAACATCAACAACCATTCCTGCACCAAATCTCTGTTTCATTCTATATATGCATGATAATACTTTTTGAGCATCTATTGTTTTGTCAACTATCTCACCTTCATTTAAGCAGTTGCTGCAGTTATTACAGTTTTCTTCAAGTTCCTCTCCAAAATATCTAAGTATATACTGCTTATAACAGTCATTGCTATAAACAAAATCTACCATGTGCTGAAGCTTTTTGTATTGATTATTCTGTCTTTCTGGATTTTCTATTGAAGTTTCAATTAAATATTTCTGAATCTGTACATCCTGTGGAGAAAAAAGAAGTATACATTCACTCTTTTCTCCATCTCTTCCGGCTCTCCCTATTTCCTGATAATAACTTTCTATATTACGCGGCATATTATAGTGTATGACATATCTTATATTAGGTTTATCAATTCCCATTCCAAATGCATTTGTAGCTACCATTATAGATGCCCTGTCATAAATAAAGCCTTCCTGATTTTCTCTTCTAGCTTCTTCACTTAATCCTGCATGATAGTGAGTTACACTATATCCTTTTGATGATAAAAGCTCATATATATTATCTACTTCTTTTCTTGTTGCAGCATAGATTATTCCTGAAATATCTTTATTATTTTCAATGTAATTTAATAGATATTCTTTTTTATTCCCGCCTTTTATTATATTTATATAGAGATTTTCCCTATTGAAACCTGTTATAAATAATTCAGGACTACTTAGCTTAAGCAGTCTTATTATATCTTCTCTTACCTCTTCAGATGCTGTTGCAGTAAAAGCTGTAACTATAGGCCTTTTTATAAGGATACTGATGAATCCTGCTATTCTCTTATAACTTGATCTGAAATCATGTCCCCACTGTGAAATACAGTGTGCTTCATCTACAGCAACTTGTGCAATACTTACCTTTGATATGATATTTAAGAAGTCTGGTGATTCAAGTCTTTCTGGTGCTATATAAAGTATTTTTACTTTTTCTTCTTCAATATTCTTTATTATTTCATTTTCTTCTGAAGCAGTTAGTGAACTGTTTATGTAAGCTGCTTCAATCCCCATATCTTTTAATGTATCAACTTGATCCTTCATTAAAGATATTAATGGTGAAATAACTATTGTCATTCCTTCAAGTATCAGTGCAGGTACTTGATAACATATAGACTTTCCGCCTCCAGTAGGCATAATAGCTAAAACATCTTTTCCATCCAGTATTGAATTGATTATTTCTTCCTGTCCTTTTCTAAATGACTTATAACCATAATATTTTTCTAAAACCTTTTGAGCTGATTCTAACATTATCAAATTTTTCTCCTTTTAATATTACAAACATATGTTCATATCTAACTTAATTATTGACTGACATTTATATTTTCATTCACATAATTCATATAATATTTAATTATATGTTATTTTATTATTAACTACAATCTGAATAGGTTAATATTGGTAATTTATATATTTTAGAATAATTTTATCAAATTTCAAAACTGAACCTAAAAAAGACTGCTATAAAATCCATTGAATTTCATAACAGTCATATTGATTATTCTATTATTCCATGATCACGACACAATGCCTCAATACTTCTATCATAAGTAGCTTCAGCTTCCTTTGAGAAAAAGCATCCTGGAACTCCTTCATTATGATCTCTATGATGAGCAACACATGCACAGCATTTTCCATGATTAGGGCAGGCATAAGTACATGGACATGGCTTATGATTTGCTCTATTATCACAATTTTCCATAATTTTATTCTCCTAACAATATTAAAAATCCCTACTTAATAATACCATA
>JBJEJM010000111.1:11218-12902 GCA_051878075.1 Clostridium sp.
GGAATACATTTTCTAAAACTCTGTGGAAGTATAATATACCTCAATGTCTGAACCTTTGAAAATCCTTGAGAATATGCTGCTTCATACTGTCCCTTATTTATAGAATTCATTCCACCTCTTATTATTTCAGCAATAGCTGCTGTTGTAAAAAGAGTAAAAGATAACACTCCCGAATATAATGGTTTTATGGGAACTAAAAATCTTATAGCCAATATCCATAACAATGATGGAGTATTTCTGAATGTTTCAATATAAACTGCTGCGGCCTTTCCAAATATACCTTTTGAATAATTTCTTAAAGCTGCAAGTATTGTTCCAAAAATAAGACTTAGAAATATTGAAATCACTGCAATTGTAAGTGTAAGCTTAAGTCCCTGAAGAAGAAATAACATATTTGTTTTTGTAAAAACTACATTCATCCTAAATACCTCCTTCAAGTCCAGCAATACCTGCTTTATCATCATGTTCCTGCTTTATTTTTTTTACTTTCTTTTCTTTATGTTCAAGTCTTCTTGCAAATATTGAAAGTGGATAACATAATACAAAATATAACATACCTGTAACAACATAAGCTGGACCATAAAACATATTTCCGCTTGACCACGAATCAGCATTGTGCATTAAATCTCCGCCTGCAATCATAGCTAAAACTGATGTATTCTTGATTAAATTAACAAGCTGATTTGTAAGAGGAGGCATTATAATCTTTACAGTCTGTGGAAGTATTATATACCTCATAGTATCAAAATTTGAAAATCCTTGAGAATATGCTGCTTCAAACTGTCCCTTTGGTACAGATGTAATGCCTGCCCTTACAACTTCTGATATATATGCTCCATGATAAACACCTACTCCAAGTATACCTATTAAAAATACTGGCAGTACAACTTTTATATATGGAAGCCCATTAAATAAGAAGAACACTTGAATTACTAGTGGAGTGTTCTGGATTATTTCTACATATGCCCTGCTTATTCCCCGTAGCAGCTTAACTTTGCTTGTTGACATTATTCCTGAAATAGTTCCAAGGATCAATGCCAGTACTAATCCTAGGATACCTACTTCTAATGTAACTATAAATCCCTCTAAGAATATATGATAGTCAGTAAATAATGCTTCCCACTTGAACCAGGCAAATGGTCCGTTCATTATTTTATTCCCCACTTATCAATTAATTTATCTAATTCTCCTGAAGTCTTCATGTCTTTAATTACTCCATTGATTTCTTCAGCTAAATCTTTATTATCTAATTTACTGGCTATACCATATTCCTGGGGATTATATCTATCATCTAAAATTACTGAACTGTCATCAACATAACCATTTAAAATGGATGCATCAACTGAGAAACAGTCAATTCTCTTAGAATCAAGTGCTGCTTTTAGTTCTGGATAACTTGATAGTTCAGAAAACTTTAATTTAATTCCCTGATTTGCAGCTTCTTCTTCAAGTGCCTTTTTAGTAGTTGAACTTTGTGCTACACCGATAGTCTTTCCATCTAAATCCTTAAGACATGTGTAGCCTGCATCTTTTTTGACTAATAATCCTACCCCATCAGTTAAATATGGTTCTGAAAAATTATAACTCTTTTTTCTTTCTTCAGTTATTGTAAATGTTGCTGCAACCATATCTATTTCTCCATTATCTAATAATGGTCCCCTTGTTTTTGCTGTTACTCCCTGAA
>JBJEJM010000111.1:13002-16846 GCA_051878075.1 Clostridium sp.
CCCCAACGCAATTATCAGCTTCTTTAACTTCATAACTATTTCCCCCTCTATCTTATATTGATTATTCAGTTAATTAATTTTTAAATATTATTTTTCATAACTAACTTTACAATATCCATTTAAGACTTTAATTAATCAATATATCTAAGATTATCTTATTATCTTATTTAAAAATGCCTTTGCTCTTTCAGTTTTTGGACACTCAAAAAATTCCTTTGGATTTCCCTGTTCAATTATCTGGCCATTTTCCATGAATATAATTCTATCTGCTACCTGCCTTGCAAATCCCATCTCATGTGTCACAACAACCATTGTAATATTCTCCTTTGATAATCCCACAAGCACATCCAGTACTTCCTGAATCATTTCAGGATCCAATGCTGATGTAGGCTCATCAAATAACATTATCTTAGGATGCATATTAAGTGCCCTTGCTATTGCTACCCTCTGCTGCTGACCACCTGAAAGCTGTGTTGGATAGGCATCTGCCTTATTTCTAAGCCCTACTTTTTCAAGATATTTAAGTCCGCTTTCCTCTGCTTCTTTTCTATTTACATGCTGAAGCTTGACTGGCGCAATAGTCAGATTATCAATAACTGTCATATGAGGATATAAATTAAACTGCTGAAATACCATTGCAGTTGACTGCCTTACTTTATTTAGTGTTCTTTTATCCTTAAGATTATATCCATCCACTGTCACAGTTCCTGATGTAGGCTCTTCAAGGTAATTCATACACCTAATCAGTGTTGATTTCCCTGATCCACTTGGTCCTATTACTACGACCTTTTCCCCTTCCTTCACCTCAAGATTTATATCTTTGAGTACATGAAGACTGCCAAAGTTCTTGTTAATTTTGTTCATTAATATCATGATAATATCCCCCCAATCAGATAACAGTTGCAAGTAAAATTTAAGGAGCCATATTATTAAATTAATAATAAAATTAACTCAATAATATATAGCTCCTTTGCTAATACCAATATTTTCTTTTTATAACCAAATTAATATCTAAGAAGTAATTAGAATTTAATTTTCATATTATATATAATATAAAAAAACAAAAGCCATCCTTTAAAGTTATAAAGGATAGCTTCATTGCTAAGTAATTTAAATATATATTACTTAAATATAATATATTTGTCAAGTATTTTTTCAAAATTTAGTTATTTTTGTAAAATATGAACTTTTAATTTATAAATAAAATCATATATAAAATAGAACTGTTGCACAGCTAATTTTAATTAATTGTGCAGCAGTCCCATTAAAATTAATTTCTTAAATTTACTCATCAATTGACACAGTTTAATAATTAGTAAGCTAATATTTCAACTCCATCTTCTGTAATTAAAATTGTGTGTTCCCATTGAGCTGATAATTTCCCATCATCAGTATATATTGTCCAGCCATTATCTGCATCTTCATATACTTCATAAGTACCTTCATTTACCATAGGTTCAACAGTAAGTACCATTCCAGGAACAAGAAGCATTCCAGTACCTGCTTTACCTACATGAGGTACAAAAGGATCTTCATGGAACTCATTTCCTACACCATGGCCTCCTAATAATCTTACTATTGAGTATCCATTTTCATGAGCATGATTTCCACAAGCTTCACCTATATCACCTAAGAATCCCCATGGTTTTATAGCTTCGATACCTTTAACCATACATTCTCTTGCAACCTTAACAAGCTTTTCAGCTTCAGGGCTTACTTTTCCAATCATAAACATTCTTGAAGCATCAGAATAGTATCCATCAAGGATCGTAGATACATCAACATTTACAATGTCTCCTTCTTTTAAGATTACATTATCATCAGGGATACCGTGACATACTTCATCATTTATTGATGTACATACACTCTTAGGAAAACCACAGAAATTTAATGGAGCAGGAATAGCACCATGAGATACTGTATAATCATAAACAAGTCTATCTATTTCACCAGTACTCATACCAGCTTTAATCTTACTTGCAACAAGATCTAAGACACCATTGTTTATAGCTGCACTCTTTCTAATACCTTCAATATCTTTTTCCGACTTTATTAATTCCCTGCCAGGAACTTCAACACCTTTTAATCTATAGCTTTCTATTTTTTCATCAAATTCTAAGTGACACTTCTTATATTTTTTGCCACTTCCGCACCAACATTTTGCATTTCTATCAAACGACATTAATTTTTGCACCTCTTCACTCTATTTCATCGAATTTTATTTCTATTTATATATTATTCAAACTAAAAAATGATGAAACTATTTTTATTTTATTAATTGTCTCACACAAAACAGTTAAATAACACAATAATAACTCTTTAATATAATATTCTACTAATTCTTATACATTATACCTTAAAAGTTAATATATAATCAAATTTTTCACATAGATTATTTTTTTGCTCTTTCACATTTTAACTTTTTTCCCTTGATTGTAGAATTTTTTAAACCTTCAATAACTTTTCTGCCTTTACCATTTAATATATCTACATAAGAAACATTATCCTGAACATCAATTATTCCAATATCATCTCCGCTTACACCGTCTATTCTTGATATTGCACCAACAATGTCTCCTGCTCTTATTTTCTTTTTCTTTCCACCATTTAAATAAAGCTTTGTTATATCTGAACTTATAGCCTTATCTTTAACTTTCTTTTTCTTTGGTCTGCTCTTTAAATTTAGAATTCCCTCTTCCAGGTTTTCATTTATAAATTCCTGTGAAAAGCGATCTTTGACTGGAATCTCAAATCCAATGTATTCTTGTATAGCTGCAAGATATCTGTCTCCTTTTCTAGAACATATTGATACAGCCTTTCCTTTAGCTCCAGCTCTTCCACTTCTTCCTATTCTATGTACATATGCTTCTTTTTCAACTGGAAGTTCAAAATTTATTACATGTGTTATGTTTTCTATATCAATGCCTCTTGCTGCAATATCAGTTGCTGCAAGAATCTTAAATTCTCCTTTTCTAAAACTGTCCATTACAGATAATCTGTCTTTTTGAAGCATTCCCCCATGAATTTTTCCACATGAATAAGATTTTGATCTTAAATAATCATATATTTCATCTACACTGTCTTTAGTTCTTCCAAAGACAACAACACTTTCAGGTTTTTCACATATAAGAAGTTCATTTAAGAGCTTAAATCTTTCATCATAATCAATATAATATAAACTATGTTCAATATTTTCATTTACAACATTCTGCTTTTGTATTGAGATATCAACTGGTCTGTCCATATGCTTTTGTGATAGATTTCTTATTTCATCAGGCATTGTTGCTGAAAAAAGCATTGTTACTCTTTTCTTTGGAATCCTTCTTATTACTCCTTCAACCTGCCCTATAAATCCCATATTAAGCATTTCATCTGCTTCATCAATTACAAGATATTTGATTTTCTTTACATTAAGACTTCCTCTGTCAATGTGATCAAGTACTCTTCCTGGAGTCCCGCATACCACATGAGTCTTCTGCTTTAAAATTCTTTCCTGTTCACTTATTGGCTGTTTTCCAAATACAGCTGCTGCTTTTATTCTCTTGAATCTTCCAATATTAATAAAGTCTTCACTGACCTGCATAGCCAGCTCTCTTGTGGGACTTAAAACAAGAACCTGAGGGCTGTTTTCATTCCAGTCTATCTTTTCACATAGAGGAATTGCAAACGCTGCAGTCTTACCACTCCCAGTCTGTGACTTTACTATGATATCCTTGTTTAACAGGATTTCAGGAATTGCTTTTTCCTGAACTTCTGATGGTTTTTTGTATCCAAGACCATCAACTGCTTTTAAAATTTCTTCACTTATATTAAATTTACTAAATCCGTTTTTCATTCAAAATTT
>JBJEJM010000111.1:16946-20936 GCA_051878075.1 Clostridium sp.
GGTTTTTTATTTTTCTGTATCTTAACATATATCTTTGCCATTTCCATTTGAATTGTCTCAATCATAGTTTTTACTTTACATATAAAATAATAATCATCTATACCATTAGTAACAAGTGCTACTGGTTTAAAGTTCCAGCCATGTATTCCTTCTAAAGCTTTATTTAATATTTCCTTATCTTCTAATGTTACCTCATCTCTTATTTCTAATGGAGTTATTTCCTTATCCATTTTATCACCTCTTCAAATTCTTTATATATGTGTATTATACCCAATATATCAATTTATAGTATTAAATATTAATTTTTTCATCCTTACATTTTATATTATATACTATTTTTACCATATATTGTATAAAATAATTTAAATGCATATTAATTTTTTATTAAGACATTGTTATTTTTATTTGACAAATATTTCTTTTATTACTATAATTTAATCAGAGTGTTGATTAAGGTCACACGAAGGGGTACACCACCACGGGTGTAAGTCTTCGTGTGGCCTTTTTGCATATTCCATTTTTTAGGAGGTGAAATCATGATTACTGTAAACGGCAATAAGATAACTAATGCAGATAATCTAAAATTAAGCGATTTCCTGCATAGAGAAGGCTATAACACTGCATTAATAGCAGTTGAATGCAATGGTACTATCATACCAAAAGCATCTTATGAAGAAAAAAAACTTGAAGATGGTGATTCATTAGAAGTTGTAAGTTTCGTTGGAGGTGGCTGATTTGAATATTTTAATTAATGGAAAAAATGTTGTTACAGACTGCTCTACTCTTTATGAACTTCGTGCTAAATATCATAAAGATGAGGAAAATCTTATAACTATCTTTAATGGATTCCAGACATATGATGATTTTTCTCTTAATGAAAATGATAATGTAAGCTTTATTATAAAAGGAAAAATGCCTAGTCAGGATGAATTTGAAGCGCTTATGTGTGCAAGACATACACCACATGTATTTGAAAAAGTAAAAAAGGCACATGTAGCTGTTGCAGGTCTTGGAGGACTTGGATCTAATGTAGCCATAAGTCTTGCAAGAACTGGCATTGGTCATCTTCATCTTATTGATTTTGATATTGTTGAACCAAGCAACTTAAATCGTCAGCAATATAAAATCAAACACTTGGGAATGTTTAAAACTGAAGCATTAAAAAGTGAAATTGAAGAGATAAATCCATTTATAGAAGTAGCAGTTGATACTGTAAAAGTAACACCTGATAACATTCAAAGCCTTTTTGAAAATGAAGATATCGTATGTGAAGCATTTGATAATCCTATGGCTAAATCAATGATTGTAAATAACTTTATGGAGAGATTTCCTGACAAGAAGCTCGTTTCAGCTTCAGGAATGGCTGGATTTGAGAGCAGCAATACTATTGTAACAAAGAAAATAACAAATAATTTTTATTTATGTGGAGATGGGACAACCAGTGCACAGGTAGGACGAGGTCTTATGGCACCACGTGTAAGTATCTGCGCTGGTCATGAAGCAAATGCAATACTAAGACTTATTCTTGGAATTGAAGAAGTTTAGTTTATACTCTAAATTAAGAAAGATGAGGGAAAATAGAGATGGAAAATAAAAATGATAAATTAATAATTGGCGGACATGAATTTAACTCACGTTTTATATTAGGAAGTGGTAAATACTCTTTAGACTTAATAAAGGCAGCTGTAGAAAATGCTGGAGCAGAAATATTAACTTTAGCAGTAAGACGTGCTACTTCAGATGGCCCTGCTAATATTTTAGATTACATTCCTAAAAATGTAACTTTACTTCCTAATACATCAGGAGCACGTAATGCTGATGAAGCTGTACGTATTGCACGTTTAGCACGTGAAATAGGCTGTGGTGATTTTGTTAAAATCGAAATCATGCGTGATTCAAAATATCTTTTACCAGATAACTATGAAACTATTAAGGCAACAGAAATTCTAGCTAAGGAAGGCTTTGTTGTAATGCCATATATGTATCCAGATCTTAATGCTGCAAGAGATTTAGTCAATGCTGGTGCTTCTGCTGTAATGCCTCTAGCTTCCCCTATTGGTACTAACAAAGGTTTATGCACAAAAGAATTCATAAAAATATTAATTGATGAAATAGATCTTCCTATAATTGTAGATGCAGGTATCGGAAGACCATCACAGGCATGTGAAGCAATGGAAATGGGTGCTGCTGCTATTATGGCAAATACAGCTATTGCAACTGCTGGTGATGTAGCTCTTATGGCAGGTGCATTTAAAAGTGCAATAGAAGCAGGCAGATCTGCTTATCTTGCAGGACTTGGAAGAGTTCTTGAAGGAAGAGCTTCTGCATCATCACCATTAACTGGATTTTTACAAGATTAATATTATTGGGGGTTTTAAAATGGAACAACGTATAGATCACATGAAATACCTTCCTGACATGGAGGTCTTAGAAGACTCTACTGTCATGGATGAAGTAATTGAAAGAATGAATGCTTATGATTATGATAAGTATACTGCAAGGGATGTTATGAAAGCTTTAAACAAGGATGTTTTAGATCCTGAAGATTTTGCTGCTCTGCTATCTCCTGCTGCCTTTCCATTTTTAGAGCAAATAGCGCAAAGAGCACAGTTTGAAACAAGAAAGCACTTTGGAAATTCTGTTAATATGTTTACACCAATTTATATTGCAAATTATTGTGAAAATTACTGCATATACTGTGGATTCAACTGCCACAACAAAATAAGACGTGCAAGATTAAATGAAGCAGAAATAGACAGGGAAATGGCTGCAATAGCTAAAACAGGACTTCAGGAAATATTAATACTTACTGGTGAAAGTCCTAAGATGTCTGATGTTAAATATATAGGTGAAGCTTGTAAGATTGCTAAAAAATATTTTAAGGTAATAGGACTTGAAGTATATCCTATGAACAGTGACCAATATGCATATCTTCATAAATGTGGAGCTGACTATGTTACTGTATTCCAGGAAACATATAATAGTGATAAATATGAAACCCTTCATCTTGCGGGACATAAGCGTATATTCCCATACAGAATAAATGCTCAGGAACGTGCACTTAAAGGTGGAATGAGAGGTGTAGGTTTTGCAGCACTTCTAGGTCTTGATGATTTCCGTAAGGATGCTTTTGCAACTGGTATGCATGCATATCTTCTTCAGAGAAAATATCCACATGCTGAAATTGCTTTTTCATGTCCTCGTCTACGTCCAATAATCAATAATGATAAAATCAATCCTAAAGACGTACATGAACCACAGCTTCTTCAGGTAGTATGTGCTTATAGAATATTTATGCCATATGCAAGCCTTACAATTTCTACTCGTGAACAGGCACGTTTCCGTGATAATATAATAGGAATTGCTGCTACAAAGATATCTGCTGGTGTATGCGTTGGAATCGGAGGACGTGTTGATGGTGAAGAAGAAAAAGGTGATGAACAATTTGAAATTTCTGATCCAAGAAATGTAGAGGAAGTATATAATTCAATATTAAATCATGGTCTTCAGCCAGTAATGAGTGATTATATCTATGTATAATGTACTTGCAATCACAAATCGTCATCTATGTAAAAATGACTTTTTAGAGCAGATTAAAAAAATATGCATCCTTAATAATGAAATTCATAAGAATATAGATTTAAATCCTAACTTAAACAATATAAATTCCATATCAATTGTTCTTAGAGAAAAGGATCTTAATAAAGAAGACTATGAAATTCTTGCATTAAAAGTTATAAAAATCTGTGAAGAATACAATACTGAATGTATTCTTCATACTTATTATAATACAGCAGAAAAACTTGGATTAAAAAAAATCCATGTTCCACTAGATGTCCTAAAAAACACTCCAGATATTATTAATGAATTTGATTCTGTCGGTGTTTCAATTCACTCACTTGAAGATGCACTTGAAGCAGAGAAACTTGGTGCCTCTTATATAACAGCTGGACATATATTTGATACAGACTGCAAAAAAGGTCTCCCTGG
>JBJEJM010000112.1:0-20911 GCA_051878075.1 Clostridium sp.
AAAGCTTCAGTCACTTCTTTTTCATACTTTTTTATTGTATTCTTAAGATTATTTAGATTTTTTATTCTAAATGTAATATCTTTAGTTACATTAGTGTTATAAAATTTGTGGTGCTTTTCTAAAATTTCACTTACATCTTCTAAATTCAATTCCCTCATATCTACATATCCCTTTCTCTGTACCATTTCAAAATACATTAATAAAACAACAGATGATTTATAATAATTTTTTCATCTGTTGTTTTTATGTATAAAGGCTATTTTTTGCTCTTTATTAATATATCTCCTGGTTTTAATTCCTCATCACATTGTATTGTAAATACCATTTGAGGAACATTAGCACTTTCTATGCTTTCACCATCACTTTTTCTTCTCATATCCTTTAAGTTTATTATCTTATTTTTGCCTGAAATGTCCAATACTTCAACATCAACTCCATTAAAAACTTTATTTTTCTGAGTTATTGTTACAATTTTGTTTTCAGAATCATATTCATCTACAACTCCAACTATATCATAGCTTTGAATATATGTAGCACTTCCATAAGTCTGTTTTACTTCATCATCAAAGTAAAAGCCTGTTGTATATGGTCTATGGCTTGGCTTTAGCAGATAATCCATCCACTCTGGATTAAATTGATAGTTCTCTGGATCTTCCATATATGCATCAATTGCCTGCCTATAGGCTTTAACAACAGATGCTACATAATAAACACTCTTCATTCTTCCTTCAATCTTAAATGAATCTATTCCACATTCCATAAGTTCTGGAATATGTTCTATCATACATAAATCTTTTGAATTCATTAAATGAACTCCATGTGGCTCTATTTCTATTTTGCTTTCATCATCTACAACTTTTATTTTTTGTGAAGGATCGCTAGAAAATATTGTGCTGTCATCCAAAATATCAATGTTATTTGAAAGTTCATGCATTTCACCATTTTCATCTTCTTCATACAAATGATATTTATATCTGCACGGTTGTGCACATGCACCTCTGTTTGAATCTCTGCCTGTTAAATAATTAGAAAGCATGCATTTACCTGAAAACCCCATACACATAGCTCCATGTACAAAGGATTCTATTTCACATGTATCTGGAAGCTCCCTTCTTAATTCTTTTAATTCTTCATATGTCATTTCTCTAGCTGTAACAACTCTCTTTATACCCATCTTATGCCAAAACTTAGCCATTTCATAATTTAAACAGTTAGCTTGAGTGCTTAAATGTATTTCAAGATCAGGTGTTGTATTTTTTATAATTGTCATCATTCCTGGATCTGCAACAATTACTGCATCAACCTTTAATTCATAAAGTTCTCTTATATAATCTTCAATACCAGTTAAATCACTATCATGAGGTATTATATTCAAAGTTACATAAACTTTTTTTCCTCTTGCATGGGCAAATTCAATTCCCTCTTTTAACTGTTCATCTGTAAAATTATTTGCAAAAGCTCTTAAGTTTAACTTAGTACCCCCTAAATAAACAGCATCCGCTCCAAATGTAATTGCTGTTTTTAGTTTTTCTAAGTTCCCTGCTGGAGCTAGAAGTTCTGGTCTTTTCATAAGTTATTTTTAGTAAGGAACATATTTATATAATTCCTTGCTAAATTCACCACCTTTCAATATGTCTTGTCAATTTATAATATTAATATTAAAGCTTACTAAAGTCTTTAACTACTATTGTCTAAAATTTTGTATATATTAATTTTCATACATTATAAATAGACTTAAAAATATATATTACAATGTATATATAATAATCAACATTGTAATATATATAGTATAATATAGACATAAAAAAAAGTATACTAAATAAGCATTTATCTTCGATATTTAGAACATAAAAAATCATAATACGTTCTAATATTTTTTTTATCTTTATTTGACATCATAGAAATATCAAGCGAATCAGAATCTTTAGATGATGGTATCTTTTTTTCAGCATATTTATGAAAAAAGTATGTAGACATTGTACTTGTAAGCATACTTAGAAAGCCAATTCCTGTTATCATAAGTATAGATGCAACAATTCTCCCAACACTTGTTACAATTGTTATATCACCGTAGCCTACAGTTGTGACAGTAACTATGCTCCACCACAAAGCATCACCATATGTTTTCATACCACTATTATTTTTAGATTCCACTATATATATTGCTATAGATCCTACAATTGTTATTACAATAGTTATTCCCAGTGCATAAATAAGATTACTTGTAAATACAATTTCATGTATATCTTCAATAAGCCTGAATAAATATGTTATAACTCTTACAAGTTTAATCGTATTTTCATACTTAAAGGAAAACACTGCTCCATATGGTAATATAGCTATAAGATCAATTATATTATTTATAAAAAATTTTTTTTTATTTTTTGATATTATTAATCTAAAAAAATAATCTGATACAAATATTAAATATATTATGTTATCTGCTATATTTATATAATAAGCTTCTTTTTCTGTTAATGAATGTGAAATACTCAGCATAACAGTGACAATTGCTACTATAGCCATAATTCCTGCTAATGCATCATATACCCACTCAGCCCTTTCGTTCTCTGTAAATTCTAAATCTTTCAATGTTTATCTCTCCATAATCAGAATAAGACTAAAATTTCTTTAATGAATTTTTTAATTTTTTTATTTCTTTATTATTCTTTTTTTGTATATCCTTTGCGCTTTCTAAAAGTTCTTTATCACTGCTATATTTACAGAATACATTAGTAAGATCTATCAAAGATTCATGATGCTTTATTGATGATACAATAAATATTTTTTCTATTGAATCATCTTGTTTACATTCTAGATTCAAAATCATCTTATTATATACATTTGAATAATCATTTAAATATTTTTTTTCGCATTCTTTATCTACTGATGGATTTTTATTTATGTTATATAAGATTTCATTAATTTCTGTATTACAGTCCATAGAGCTTCTTATAATTTGTTTTGCAAGATTTCTGACATCTTTATTATCACTATATTTGATTATGTTTTCTGCCATGCATAATTCGATATTATTATAGTGTATTACTTCCTCTAAAAAGTCTATTCTTATATCACCCTTGCCATTTGTGCAGTCAGAACACTCTTTTATTGATTTTAATATTTCTGAATGATTATTCATAAATTCTTTTTTCTGTGCATCTGATGCAGCTTCTACATTAATTAGAGAAATGCATATCATAACTATACTTATAATTACCATACAAAAATATTTTATAATTTTTTTCATATGTATTTTGCTAAAACTTTATTGTTTTAACAAAATTTCACCTCCTATATCTAAATAAATTACTATATTTTATTTTTTATAAATTATAGTAATTTTATTCACATATTATAGAATTTTATTAATGGCAGTATCTCTTACTAATTTAATCATTTAGATAGTGTAACATCAGCAAATAATGGATAATGATCAGAAGGATATTTTCCTCTATCATTATGTCTTATTATTTCTACATTATTTACTTCAAATTCTTCTGAAATAAAAATGTAATCTATGTGTATTCCCTTTTCTTTGCCTTTAAACATACTCATTGTTGAATTCATGTAGATTTTCTTATCAAACTCTTGAACTGCTGTCATTTTCTTTTTACCATATACTCCATTTGATAGATTCTTTATAAGTCTACTATCTGGCTTTGAATTAAAATCACCCATAATTATCATTGGAAGTTCCTCTTTTTCCTGCTCCTTATCAACTATATCTATTAGTTTTCTTATTTCATATTCTCTGGCTTTTGAAGTAAAACAGTCAAGGTGACAATTACATACTCTTATTTTTATTCCATCTACAATTTCAATAACAGCAGTTGTGCATATTCTTGGAAATATAGAAAACCACTTAGTACTTCCAATTACATCTGGTGTATCAGAAAGCCAGAATGTTTTTGATTTACATACATGGTGTATATTGGATATTAATATATCATTTCTCTCTGAAAAAAATTTCCTGCTTCTAGGCATTCCTACTATATTATAATTATTAATATTATTTTTCATATCTTCATACATTATTTCAGTTGATTCTTGAATTCCAATAATATCACACTCATATTTATTAAATATATCATAGATAATATGCTTCCTGGTTTTCCATCTGTTTTTAAAGTCTAATGGAAAATCACACCTTAAATTAAAAGTCATAATTTTCAATGTCATCACAGCTTTCTGCTATAAAATAATACATTTATATTATAAAAAATATGAACCCAGTTTATACTGAGTTCATATTTAAATCATCTATTTTGCTGTATTATCTGCTGTAGTAACATCTTCTGATGTTTCTATAGTATCCGCTGCTATTTTTGAATCATCTGAAATAGTAGAATTCAATTCTTCTTGCAGTTTAGCTGACTCTTCATTTTTAACTGATACACTTTCTGGAGTTGTAGATATTATAATTGCAGTATTAGTGAAATCATACTGTCTTTGTCCAACATTGACATAATCAGTAACCATTTTCCCACTGTTATCAAAATAGTACCAGAACCCTCCATTTGTCATCCATGAATTACGTGCCATAGTACCATTTGACCACATATAGTACCAATCATCACCCTCCATTAACCATCCTGTTATAGGAACTCCGTCTGCCCCTAAATAATACCAGAAATTATCTATATAGTTCCAGCCTTGCTTTATTCCTCCCTGCTCAACCCAGACCTTATTATTATAAGAATCTGTCTTCCAAGCAGCTTGTACCGGTATTGATGAAAATCCTGCAAGCGATAGTGTAATTATTAATGATGATATTATTTTTTTCTTCATAATTAAGCCCCCAATATTAAGTATTATTATAATGGTGTTTCATTTATAATATAACATAAATTAAGTACAGTTGCTTAATCAAAAAATAAAAATTGTAAATTTTAGTTATACCCCAGGAATAAAGTTAACCTTGTATGTCCTTAAATGTAAATTTCTAAAATTTATTAAAGCCTGTCTGCTATTGTTCCTAATAAATGTGCTGTTGAATTCAATTCTTCTACAGAAGCAGTTATCTGTTGAAGAGCTGCTGATTGATTCTGAGAAATTTCATTTGTACTGTTTAAACTATCATCAATGCTTGAAATTGAATTTGAAATATATTTTATTATTGTATCAATCTTATTTATAGATTCTTTTGATGTATTAGATAATTTTCTTATTTCTTGAGCTACAACAGCAAATCCTTTGCCTGATTCTCCAGCCCTTGCTGCTTCAATTGAGGCATTTAAACCTAAAAGAGTAGTTTGTTTTGATATATCTTGTATAATTCCAACTATCTCATCACTATTTTTAGCTTTTTGATTTGCTTCATTAGTTTCTTTAAGCAATTCAGTATTCTTTTCTGCAAGCTGCTGTACTCCAATGGCAACTTCATTAATTCCTTCTGAAATTTGAGATAAAGATTCAACTAAATTCTTAGTAATAGTCTTTATTTCCTCTTTAACATTTACATTTGTATCCAATTCGTTACTCATTATGTTCCCCCCTGTAATATACCAATTAATAAATCTCTTTATTAAAATTTATATTATGACTAATTGTTTACCTTTATACAATAATTCTTTTTTATTATATCATTTTCTAATTTTAATGTAAATAATTATCATATAATGATATTATAAGAGAATTTAAGTGTATTTTTGCATTCTTTTAATTTTAATAACTTATAGTATTAAATATAGTCTTTATTCACATAATAAGTAAGATAAATATTTTATAATGATTGGTGTGATTTATTATGAACAAACAAAAAAGCATGCAGGCACAAAATTTAGCTAGAAAAATGCTTATAGAAGGTGAATCTTTTGATTCTGTAATGGAAGCTACAAATTTAAGGCTAAAAGACTTGAAAAAAATAAGAGAAGAAATAAATTCACATTTCTGAATCAGAGCAAAAGGACTATTTAAATATTGATAGTCCTTTTACTTTTTATTATTTTTTTCTTTTTTTATGTTCTTAATAATCCTATGTATAAACCCAAGTATATATATTATTATTAAAATGAGAATTGCTTCCCTATTATTATTGATTAATTCTTTTAAACTTTCCACACTTGACCCCTTTACCTTACATATATTATCTTTTTAATAATATTCTTTAAAAGATTTCTTTAGTAAAAGAAAATCCTCTAGATCGTTTAAAAATTGTAACAGTAATGCCCTGTTTTCAAATTCATCTCTATTTTTAGGGAGATCCATTTTTTTATATTCATTTTTTAAAGTGTTAAGTTCATTTATAAGCAGTATACAATTGTTGTCTTTATGAATGTTATATGCAACTTTATATGTATATTCAGACAACAATTCTGTTTGGTAATAAGTCATATAAAATCTGGAAAAGTGCTTATTCATTCTTCTTATTGTTTCAAATTGGGCACTTCTCATTTCCATATAACTTAAATAATAATAATCCTTTTTAAATATAAAATAATTATCACATATCCTTTTGGCTATTTTCTTATTTTCACCAATAATTTTTTCAGTAACTTGAAAAATTTCATTTTTGATATTTTGTGTTTCTCCCATCATAAGTCTTCCTGCCATATCACTGATAATTAATTTATAGTTTTCTTCTATTTCTTCTCTATTTTTTTCAAATTCCTCTTCCAAAGAAGGCATATATAAATTAAATAACATAGCTGTTGATATTCCTATGATTGTAATAACTACTTCATTTATAATCCAATTATAATTAATATTAGGACTGCTTAAAAGATGTGTTGATAACACTGCTCCAACAACCATACCATCCTGAAGATTAAATTTCATTGTAAATGGAATATATATCATTAGAAATAATCCAAATACTACCGAATTATTTCCCAATGCCATATATAATACAAATGAAAATAGTATTGCTATAAATGCTGCTGTCATTCTTCTTAAAACTATTAAAAATGCCTCTCTCTTTACTTCATGAATACTAAGTATTGCAATTATTCCTGATGTTGCTCCAAACTGAAGGTTCATAGAATTAGATATTAAAATTGCTATTGTAGCTGATAATGCCATCTTAAAAGTTTTTGAATGAAAATATTTTATCATTAGTTTATATCTCCTATTAAATTTTATATTACAAGTCAAAATTATTATTTATTGACAATAATTAATTTGTATTTTATCCTTTCCATTGAAAGGAGAATTTTTATGAACGAACAATATTATGAAAAGCTTTTAAATATAAGAACTTGTGGTGAACAGAAAGTATTAAATGAATCACTTCATTATCATAGATATGAACCAACTTCTTATTCAGCATTAAATACATTGTTTTCAGAATACACTTTGGACAATTTTGATAGTATAGTAGATTTTGGCTGTGGAAAAGGAAGGCTTAATTTTTATATACATCATTTTTTTAAATCCTATGTCACAGGTATAGAAATGAATCATTATTATTATAACCTTTCTATAGAAAATAAAAATAATTATTTGAAACATGAAAAATTACATGATGATGGAAAAATTAAATTTCTAAATTGCATGGCCCAGGATTACAAAATTAAAAATGCAGATAATAAATTTTACTTCTTTAACCCCTTTTCTGTTCAAATTTTTATATCAGTCGTAAATAATATTCTTGATTCAGTTGATGAAAATTTACGTATTATTGATATTATTTTATATTATCCATCACATGATTATATTAATTATCTTGAAAATAATACGTTATTTTCACTGTACAAAGAAGTTTTTGTATTTCCAGAATACTCAAATGATTATCGTAATAAATTTGTGATTTATCGATTGAATTATGATGCATTATAATTACAGGCAGGTACTTTTATAGAACCTGCCTGATAATAAGTTTAAATAGCGGATGCAATATCCTTAAACTCATAATTATCTATTAAATTTTTCTTTTAAAGCAGTTTTTCCACTTTCAAGACCCTGTTCCGCACATTTTTTATACCAGTTATATGCACTATTTAAGTTTCTTTGTACACCTTTTCCTTTATAATACATGCCAGCAAGATTGTATTGTGCATAAGCATATCCTGACTCTGCTGCTTCTTTATACCATCGTACAGCTTCTTTTAAATCACGCTTTACACCTATACCTTTTTCATACATGTATCCAGTTACAGTCTGAGCTTTCTCATATCCCTGCTCTGCACTTTTTTTATACCACTTAAATGCTTTCCTGCAGTCTTCTTCTACGCCCTTAGAATGCATATACATACTGGCAAGATTGTATTGCGCTAGATAATCTCCCTGTATAGCAGCTTTTTCATACCACTTAAATGCCTCAGAATAATCACTTTCTACTCCTTCACCATCTTCATACATACATCCAAGATTGCACTGTGCATCTACATTCCCTTTAATAGCTGCTTTTTCATACCACTCAACAGTTTTAATATAATCTTTTTCAACTCCAAGTCCATAATAATACATATCTCCAAGATTATACATTGCTACATCATAACCTGCAAAAGCTGCTTTTTTATACCACTTTACAGCTTCTTTATAGTCAATTTCTACTGTATCTCCATTATAATACCTATCTCCTAATACATTCTGTGCTTTAACATTTCCTCTGTCTGCGTATTTTCTAAGACTAGCAATGTCCATAAAATCGAATTCAATATCTGCTTCTTTATAGACATTTAACTTGCTAGATAAAGATACAACTATACCTGACAACCCAATACCCCCATCATAATTCAATTTTTAAAAATTCTCTAGTAAATTCTCAGTCTGCTCAATTCTCAATTATCTTTATAACATAAATATTACAATTTGGCTATATATTTATTATATTTTTAAATAACAATAACTATGAGTCGTAGTCCTTACAGCTAAATCTAATATATACATAACTTTCTTAATGATATATATTATTATTTTATTATAATTATACGTAATAATATATTTTAACAGACAGATTATTTATTTATATTTAGTTTATTTCCTGAATACCCACTTGTTCCACCAACAACATTTATAATATTATACCCTGCATCTGCCAGCTCAGCTGCTGTAATCATACTTCTTCTTCCTGTTTCACAGATTAAATAATATTCTTTATCAATATCTAAATACTCTTCATAATTATCAAGAAGTTCATGCATTGGTATGTTTTTTGCATATTTAAGGCTTTTTAAAGCATATTCCTCTTCTTCACGTATATCTATAAGATTTATTTTATCCATTATCTCTTCTAATTCATTTACTCTTATGTTTTTAAAATTACTCATTAATCTACTTCCTATAGCAAATTGTAAGCTATAAGATTATGTCACTGAAAACCCATAATAAACTTATAAAATGTGAATTTATTTTGAGTTACAGTAACTGTCTCCTTTCTTTTTTATATAAAATATTTTCTCACTCTCTGAACCAACTTATACAACCATATAATTCTAGTTAAAGTAAAAATCATTTAATTAATCTTCTTAAATGACAAAAGGCTGTCAAAATGACAGCCCCTTTTTTATATTTAATCTTCATATAATGGATGTTTATCGCATAAAGCTTCAACTCGTGCTTTAAGATTTGATAAATCTCCTTCTCTATTTGCAATTGCTTCATCAATAATAGCTGCAATTTCAGCCATATCTTCTTTTACAAATCCTCTTGTAGTAACAGCTGCAGTACCAATTCTTATTCCTGAAGTAACAAATGGACTTCTTGTTTCATTAGGTACTGTATTTTTATTTGCAGTTATTCCAACTGAATCTAATAATTGTTCTGCTTCTTTACCTGTTATTTCTTTGTTATTTAAATCAACTAAGAATACATGGTTATCTGTTCCGCCAGAAACAATCTTAAATCCTCTATTTTTTAATTGTCCTGCAAGTTCCTTACAATTTTCAACTACATTTTTAGCATATTCCTTAAATTTAGGATCTAATGCTTCTTTAAAACATACTGCTTTAGCTGCAATTATATGTTCTAATGGACCTCCCTGTATTCCCGGGAAAATATTTTTATTTAAATCCTTAGCGTATTTTTCTTTGCAAAGGATTAAACCTCCTCTTGGTCCTCTTAAAGTTTTATGAGTTGTAGTAGTTACAAAGTCACAATATGGAACTGGAGATGGGTGTACTCCTGCTGCAACTAACCCTGCAATATGTGCCATATCAACCATTAAATATGCACCAACTTCATCTGCTATTTCTCTGAACTTAGCAAAATCAATTATTCTTGAATATGCACTTGCTCCTGCAACAATTAACTTTGGTTTGCATTCTAATGCTATTTTTCTAACATTATCATAATCTATCATTTCAGTTTCTTTATCTACACCGTATGAAACGAAATTAAATAATCTTCCTGAAAAATTAACTGGTGATCCATGTGTTAAATGTCCACCATGGCTTAAATCCATTCCTAAAACTGTATCACCTGGTTTTAACACTGTAAAATATACTGCCATATTAGCTTGTGATCCTGAATGTGGCTGTACATTTGCATGTTCTGCTCCAAATAACTTTTTAGCTCTATCAATTGCTATCTGTTCAATTTCATCAACTACATGACATCCGCCATAATATCTCTTTCCTGGATATCCTTCAGCATATTTGTTTGTTAGATATGATCCCATAGCTTCCATTACAGCTTTGCTTACTATGTTTTCTGAAGCTATTAATTCTATACCTTTCTTTTGTCTGTCTAATTCTTTTTCAATAAGATCATAGATTTCTTTATCTTCTCTTTTTATGTTTTCAAAATCCATCTTTACAATCACCCCAATTTAAACTATTTAATAGGTTATAAACTTTAAATGAATTATCTTTATTATAATGCATAAAATAAAGATATATTATTTAACATTTATACTTACTAATATAATAAGATTATATTATTTCTTAGTATATTTATCAACAATTTTTTATACTTATTTTAAATAATACAAAACTTACCTGACTTACTTTGAAACCATCAATTTAAAGAATAAATTTTATGTAGATATTTCTTATAACATTTACATATATGTATAATTATTGTCTTTATAAGTCGCACATAAACATATCTCTTTATTAACAGTTAAATATTATTACTCAATATTTCAAAAAATATATCTATAATGAAAATTTTATTTATGATATAATCTTTTTTACATAATAAATAATGCGAGGGAATCGATATGAATTTACATAAGATTATAAATGTTTCTACCTTTGCTGGTAAAATAATGCTGGAAAGTGGTGCAGAAACATACAGAGTTGAAGAAACAATTGTGAGAATCTGTCATTCTTTTGGAGTTACTGATGCTGAAAGCTTTGTAACCCCTACTGTAATAATGGTTTCTCTTACTTATAATTCAGAAACAGTTACATCTGTTAAAAGAATAACAACGCGTGGTGTGGATTTGAATAAAATTGATTTAATAAATGACCTTTCTAGACAGATTCAATACAAGCCAATGGATATTGATAAATTACATAATGAACTTATTAAAATTTCCAAAGGCAGCAGATATTCAAACTTTACTACCATTATAGCATCATGCCTTGCTGCTGGAGGCTTTTCTGTAATGTTCAACGGAAACATAAAAGACTTCTTTTCAGCATTTTTAATTGGAGCATGTTTAAAGATTACAACAATGATCTTTCAAAGGTTTAATATAAACAGTTTCTTTATTAATTGTTTAGGTGGAGGTCTATCTTCACTTCTTGCAGCTATATTGCTGAAATTAAATATATGTTCAAACCTTGATGCCACTATTATAGGCTCTATAATGCTTCTTGTACCTGGAATGCTTATAACAAATGCAATACGCGATACTATTGCAGGAGACTTTTTATCAGGATTAACAAAGGCTTCAGAAGCTTTTTTAATTGCTATATCCATAGCAGTTGGCTCAGGTGCTGTCTTGAGTTTATTTATAAATACTTTTTAATGAAATATGATTTAATAATGTGGAGGCAACAATGATAATTCAAATATTAGTATCTTTTATAGCTTCTTTGGGCTTTGGGATAATTTTTAATATAAAGGGAAAAAATCTATTATTCGCTGCTATTGGTGGAAGTTTAGGCTGGTTTATGTATTTATTATTTACTGAATTTAATATAAGCAAATTTTTTTCCCTTTTCCTATCATCATTAATATTCAGCACTTATTCTGAAATATGTGCAAGATTACTAAAGACACCAGCTACAACACTTATTATCTGTGCTTTGATACCACTTGTTCCAGGTGCAGGAATGTATTATACAATGTATGAAACTATAGTAGGAAATGTTTCAGGTGCAATTGAATTAGGTTTTAATACACTTGGAGAAGCAGGAAGTCTAGCTCTCGGTGTAATATTTATCACTACAATAACAAGACAGATAACAAGTTTTAAAAAGGTAAAAATATAAATTAACAAAAAACGCATCTTAAATCAAAAAGTATTAAGATGCGTTTTTTATTTATTAGGTGTATGTCTAGCAATTAATGATTAGGTCTAAGCATATTTTTATTATGTCCTAGCCTCTATACTATATTATATTTAAATCATTCTGTAATATTACTATCATTTTTATTTATATCTTTCTTAATAGAGGATATTTCCTTTTGAGTCGTATCTAATTCATTTCTTAACTCTTTTACAACTGCATATAATCCCTGGATAATACCTTCTATATCTTCCATATTATTAGAAGAATTTAAATCTGATTGATTTTGGTTTGAAGTTGATGAAGTCGATTCAGATGGACATAATGTATTTGTAATATTAAGATTTTCAGGATTATAATACCTCCCTGGCCCGCTTTGAAAATATGATTGCTGGGATGAATAAGTTTCTATTGCCTGACCTACTAATTGAATCCAGTTTCCTACTGCATTTTGAACATTAAATGGCATTCTTCCTGCTGCTGCATCTCCTAAAATCTGACCAATTATAATAAAAAGCAGTGGATTTATTCTTTGAAATCCACCTGGCATATCATTACATCCATAACCATTCTTATTTGTGTAAAAAAAACCATAGTTAAATTCATCATTATTTTCTTTGTTATTACTATTATTATCCTCTGTTTTAGAATTATTACTATTTTTATAATTATAGTTTAGAGCATATTTTTTTATAAATTCATTTATTTCATCATAATCCATTAATATTCCAAGCTTTCCTAAAAAATATTCTTTTATATAATATTAATGCTCTATCTAAATGTGCACTAATATATAAAGAGCAGCTTAACATCCAATATTCCTGCTCTTTTAACCATTATTTTTCATATTATTAATTTCACTCTGCATTTCACGAATCTGCTTTTTTAAATATTTCACTTCTTTCTCAATATCGTTTATTTCTCCTTTACTCCTTGATGATTTTTTATTTCTGCCATGCTTAGTTCTTCCGCCTTCTTTATATTCTCCATCTCTTGAATATTCTTCTTTATTACTATTACGACAATAATTTTCATCATAACTATTTGCTATATCATAATTTCTAGGATCAAAATAATGTCCTGGACCACCTTGATAATATTGTTGCTGAGCGTTATATGTCAATATAGCCTGTCCTACCAGCTGAAGCCAGTTTCCAAAAGCATTCTGCACATTTATAGGTAATCTTTGTGATACTATAGCACCAATAACTTCCCCTATTAAAATAAAAAGTTCTGGATAAACGTGTTGAAAACCACCTGCAATATCTCCACAGCCAATGCCATATTCAAAATTTTCATTATCTGTATTACAGAATTCAATATTACCATCTTCATCAAAAGAATATCCACAAGCCTTCATTATATCTTCAAAGCAATTAAATTCACACTTATCCATTCTATCCTCTAAAACTGCTTTTTTGTTATTATATTAAAAATAAGCATTGCATGTTCTTAGGAATATTTTATTTACTTTCTATTTTTCTAAATAATCACTTAAATACTCTTCTGATAAATACATGATTTCTTCATGACATTTGTTCAATTCATTTAATTCTCCACTTTTTATCTCTAATATTTCTTCCGCCATTCTATTTATTTTCTCCATAAAATCACTAAATTCATCATCATTTAAACTTTCTATCTTATTATATGTATTTAAGGGATATTCAGCTTCTTCCTGTATTCCATATATTTTTTCATTTTCTAATATTCTTACTTCTTCCATTACAATAGTTATTATTTCATTTATGTTAAATTTCATAGTTCAATGCCTCTTTTCATCAATTAATATAAGCCATTAATTCAATTAAAAAATTATATTATATTGATTCATATTAATCCAATAACTTTAAAATTGCAATGGATTTTCTGCATTTTTCTATTCCAATATCTTTATAAATTTATTTGATTAGATTATAATTTTACTTAAAAGAAAGAAAGGAATGAGTTCTTTATGAAAATAGAGTTTGATAAAAAACTTTTTAAATATGCAGTCTATATAAGTGTTACAATTATATCCATATATATTGTATTTTTATTGCTTTTAAATATAAGCAGCATTTTAAAGACTGCAGCATCGCTTTTTATTTCAATAATAAATCTATTTAAACCATTGCTTATAGGCATAGTAATAGCTTATATACTCTATCCTATTACAAATTTTATAGAAAATTTCTTTAAAAATAACAAGATACTGAAAATAAAAAGTTCTTCTAAGAGAAGAATCACATCGGTGCTTCTTTCATATGTAAGTGTATTAGCTATTGTGATTTCTTTAGTCTGGGGAATATACTTTATGATTGGAGGACAGCTGTCTAATAATACAACTTTAACAAATATTTTATCTTACATTAGTGCATACTTTACTGACAGCACATTTTCTGATGCTTCAATTAATGAAGCACTTGAAAAAATAAATTCACCAATTGTAAGCATGCTTCAGCCCTATATAATTGATATATTTAATTTTATTGAATCATATATAATGAAAAACCTTAATAACTTTACATCATCAATTATTTCAATTGGAAGCAGCATTGCAACATTTTTTATTGCCTTTATAATCAGTATTTACCTTCTTAAAGATTCTGAATATTTCATAGGATTATTTAAAAAAATATATTATCTTATATTTGGCGAACGAAAATCAGGGAAAAAAATACACTATGTATGCAGCGTCTTACATTCATCTTTTGGTGAATTTATACGCGGTCAATTATTAGAAGCCCTAGCAGTAGGTATTTTATCTTCAATCGCATTAAAGATTGCTGGAATAAAATATTCATTTATAATTGGGACTATTGCTGGAATTTCAAACATGATTCCTTATGTAGGACCTATTGTAGGTACTGTTCTGGCTGCTATTATGGGTCTTTTAAGTGGAAGTCCAATAAAAATATTATATGCTATTATTGCAATGCTTATAGTTCAGCAGATTGATAATCACTTGCTTGCACCACAAATTGTTGGAAATAGTGTAGGACTTCACCCTGTTTTTACTATGATGGCAATACTTATAGGTGGTAATATCGGAGGACTTCTTGGAATGCTTATTTCAGTTCCATTAGCTGCTGCACTTAAAATTTTATTAAGCACATGGTATCATAAACATGTAAATAATTAATATGGACAAATGTAAAGGGAATACAAGCATAAAGCTTTATATTCCCTATTTTTCATAATTAAAATCCTGATTCATTTTTATTATAGGCATTCCACTTTTTAATGATATATATTCTTCACCTTGTGTTTCAAATCCAAATCTCTTATAAAAATCCACTGCATAGACTCTGGCATCAAGAGTTATGTGTTTAACTTTCAATTCTCTAGCCTTTTCCATTAATCTAGTCATTATTTCAAATCCAATTTTCATTCCTCTATACTCATGATCTACTACAACTTGAGTAATTTCTCCAATATCTTCATGAATGAAAAGACGTGCATGACCTATTACTTTATCATCAATATACGCAACTATTCTTAGGCTTTTATCTTCAAATTCATCAAATATGGCTTCCTTTGCTCTATTAGATGTTACATAAAATTCCCTATATCTTAAATCTATAGCTGAATCATATAATTTTGATTCTTTATCAATAAATTTATATTGTATTTTCTTATGTACTTCATTCATTAACGCATGTTCCTCCTAAATTATTCAAATAAAAATCTTAAGCATTATTCTTATTTAAATTCATTATTTCTTCAACTTGTTTCTTTGATAATTTCTTATATTCACCTGGTTTCAAATTATCCAGATAAATATTCATAATCCTTACTCTCTTCAAAGTAACTACATTATATCCAAGTGCTTTACTCATTTTTCTAATTTGTCTATTCAATCCCTGAGTAAGTATAATCCTAAAAGTATACTCGTCTACCCTTTCAACCTTACAAGGTCTTGTTTTTATAGTATTTCCTTTTTCATTTTCAGAATTCATTTTATTTAAAATTATAGTCTGTTCAATTCCATCCTTTATAATAATTCCTTCTGTATCAGATATTCGTTTTATGCCGCTTCCGCCCTTAGCAGCAATTTCAACGCCATTTCTCATATTTTCTAAAAACTTCTCATCAAATGGCTTATTTACTTTAACTATATATTCTTTATCATGCGCATTTTCTGATTCTAATATAATATTAGAAAAAAGACCATCATTAGTAAGAATAATTAATCCCTCTGAATCTTTATCAAGTCTCCCCACTGGAAAAATATATTGTGAGTAATTTATATATTCCCCTATATTACCATTTTTACTTCTATCTAACGTACACGTAATTCCTCTTGGCTTATTAAATGCTATATATACTTTTTTCATTGATTTAACTGGAACATCATCTAATAAGATATCATCGCCTTCTTCAACCCACTGACCTTGGACACACTCTTGACCATTTACTTTAATTCGACCTTCTTCAATTAATTTATTCGTTTCCTTTCTTGAGCATATTCCAAGATTGCTGAAAAGTTTATTTATACGCATTTTAATATGACCTCTCATTAAATATAAAGATTATTAATTAACTATATAATCAAATTGAACAATACTACTTGAAACTCAAACAGTATTCTCTAATTTCATTCTTATTTTATACTAAAATTTCATTTAAAATTCAATATAAATTTTAAAAAACATAAAATATTTTGTATATTAATTTGAATATTTTTATTAAATTTATATATTTATTACGTATATTACTTATAAAATATATTAAATTTAGTATGTATTTAAAAATCCACACTATTTTTTAGCCATATTGAATATGAGCCATTCTTGACATAGAAATCTCCAAATCCATTTTTATCTATAAGTACTTTCTGTGCATTTTGTCCAGTAACATCAGTCCATACTTCACCTATATGATTAAGCCCTACAAACATTTTTTTAACTCCACCAAGTGCAACAGTTATTAAAGCAGCTAATCCAGAGTTTATATGATTCTTATCCCCTTCACGTGTCCATCCAATAACAGCTTTATCATCCAGATAATCATGTTGAATACCATATGCATACTTTTTTCTGACTTTAAGTATTGTATCAAGCTCAAATCTGATTCCATCATATCCATTCTCTTTAATTCCATAATAATCACCAAAAAATACACATGGATAGCCTTCTTTTCTTGTAAGTATGAATGTATATGCCAGAGGTTTAAACCATGGCATTACCCACGACTCCAAAGACTGCCCCTGCTGAGTGTCGTGATTATCAACAAAAGTTACTGTATACTCTGGATCTGATTGAAGAAGTGTATTATCTTTTATCTTTCTCATATCAAAATTTCCACATGAATTGCTTGCAGAATGAAAATTGTAATGAAGAGGTACATCAAATAATTTCATAGAATAACTGCATTCCTTAAGATAATATCTTAATCTGCTTGCATCCCATGTCCAATATTCCCCTACTGCAAATAAATTTTTTCCACTAAAATCTCTCATTTCTTTAAGCCATTCTTTAAAAAAATCAAATCTTATATGTTTAATAGCATCAAGTCTGAATCCATCAACTTCAGTTTCTTTAAGATACCATTTTCCCCATCTCTTTAATTCTTCAACTACATAAGGGCTGTCCATATCAAGATCAGCAAACATTAAGAAATCATAATTTCCCTTTTCCTGATCTACATTCTTTTCCCATTCCTTGCCCTTAAATTTAAATATTCCAGACTGCTTAGATATTTCGTCATAATCAACACCATCAAAATCATTTGCTGTCCATTTATAAGCTGAATACTTCTCTTTTCTCCCTGGAAAGTAAAATAATGTATGTGCTCTTATCTGCTTTTCTTCTCCTATAAAGACATTTCTATTATTCTCATTAACCTGTTGAGCTATTACTAATTCTGTTTCATCTGATCCAGCCTTATGATTAAATACTACATCTCCCAAAACTTCTATGCCATACTTATGTGCTGCCTTTATTCCCTCTATGTATTCATCCTTTGTTCCATATTTAGTTCTTATACTTCCTTTTTGATTAAATTCACCTAAGTCATATAAATCATATGCAGAATAACCAACATCATTTATACCATTATGAGCCTTGTACGCTGGTGGAAGCCACACTGATGTTATGCCTAGGCTGTTCAAATGCCCAGCTTCCCTTTTCAGCATTCTCCATAAAGAACCATCATTAGGATAATTCCATTCAAAAAACTGCATCATAGTCTTATTATCTTGTTTTTTTAAAGCATTTATATATTCTTCAGAATTGACTTGTGTATTTATAAGTTTAGATAATCTATATTCTGATTTATTATTAATGCTCTTAATACCTAATCTGAATGCATTTTCAATACTCAAAATATTATGGTCATTAAAAGATACTGCATCACAATTTTCCCCTGCTTTTAGATGTTTACAATTAAATTCTATCTTTTCATAATTAAAATATTCTTTTAGATATTTTTCAAGATATCTATATATCATTCTATCAATCTGCTTATAAAATATATTTTTATTATCATTCTTTATTATTATATATCTTCTTTTATCCTCTGCTTCATCATCATGCTTAAGTAAATTTGTATTGTAAAGTTCTTCATCAAGATAGTCTCTTTCTGAATCCATATTTTTTAACTTATCATTAAAATCAGTATATAAATTTTCTAGATTCTTAATTTCTTTTTCTATTTCAGTAAGCCTGTTTCTTATATTTAAATAAATATAAACAAATAGTGCTATACATATTACAATACTAATTATAATCACACTAACTACCAATTTTTGCACCTCTGATACCACCATAAAAATATTTTTTATAAAATATAATATATTTTATAAGCTACCATTAAATTATACCACTTTTTACTATTTTTTATATATATTGGTTATAAATATAAAAAATATGATTTGAATTAATTTACTAGAACTAATTCAAATCATATCTTATAAAAATCATTTTTAATTATTGATCTTTTTTCTCATTAAATTTCTTTTCTATATCATTCTTTTTATTTTCATATGTTGATTTTAATTCTTTTCCTTTATCTTTAATATCCTGGCTTACTTTATTTACTGTTTCACCTATTTCTTTTCCAAAGCTTTCAGCTTTGTTCTTTACAGCATCTTTTATACCTTTCATTTCATTTCCCATATTGTGAGCCATTTCCTTCATTTCAACAGTAACTTTTCCACTTTTCTCTTTTAATTCTTCGCCCATTTTTTTGCTTTCTTCTTTTATCTTATTTGTTAAATCTCCCATAAAATACATCTCCTTATTATTTATATTTTCTAAAATATAAGTTAATTTATGTATTTATCTTTTCCAAAAAGCATTGATTTATTATATGAAAATAAAAATTATTTTGTGTTCTATAGTGCTGTATATAAATCATTTGTTAATTTCTGACTATAATGTATATCATGTAACCTATATATAAAGCAACTAATAATGCCCCTTCTGCTTTAGTTATCTTCTTTTCTTTTTCTTTATTGAAGAAAGCTAATATGTATAAGAAAATTGTAATTATCACAAGAAAAGAAAAATCTGCTATCAATCCTTGTTCAACAACTATAGGACTTATTAAAGATGATGTTCCAAGAATTAATAATATATTGAAAATATTAGATCCAAGTACATTACCAAGTGCTATTTCATTTTCACCTTTAAGTGCTGCTATTACAGAAGTGACCAATTCAGGAAGAGATGTCCCCATAGCTACTATAGTCAATCCTACAAGCTTTTCACTCATCCCTAATGAAGAAGCAATATTGCTTGCACTATCAACAACAAATTGACCTCCAATTACAATTCCTGCTGCACCTATTACCATTAAAATTAATTTAGTAATAACATTTATATTTTTATCTTCTTCTGATTTCGGCATATCTGTCTTTTTCGCTTTTATAACCAGTAATGTCATATATACTATACATAAGATAACTAATATAAGTCCATCAATTCTTGATAATTTATTTATATCTTTTCCCCAAATACTATCAAAAACTAATATGAATAATAATATTGTTACAATAGTATTTACTCTAAAATCCATCTTTACTTTTTCTTTATGTACTATTATTGGAAGTACAATTGTCGTAATACCTAAAACCATTAAAGTATTAAACAAATTTGATCCTACTACATTTCCAATAGCAAGATTATTGCTTCCCTTTACTGATGAAATCAAACTTACTGCAAGCTCTGGTGCACTCGTTCCAATTGAAACTATAGTAAGACCAACTATCACTGGGGGAATTCCCATCTTTTTTGCTATTGCAGATGCACCATCAACAAAAACATCAGCTCCTTTTATAAGCAATCCAAAACCTATTAATAAGATAATAAAGTTCATTTTTACCTCCTATAATATCAGAATCTTTTTACATTCTGGTAATATTTTATTTTAGTAAATTTAAGAATCCCTTTAATATTATTCTTCAATTACTTTTATATTATTCTTTTTATAATACATTCTTAAACATAAAAAATCAACAAAAAAATCCAAATTTAATGTTAATTTTTCCCTAGGTATAAAATTTCATTCCCTATTTTTTAACAATATATTTTCTACAGCAACACACTTAACACATATAAAAATAAACACTGCCACTTAACAGT
>JBJEJM010000113.1:0-4564 GCA_051878075.1 Clostridium sp.
AGTAAGTTTAATGAAAATAATTTTAATAAATTATTAGATAAATTCTCAATGAAACTTTATAAGCATGCATCAAAAGAAATAAAGAATAAACTAAATGATAGTGATAGAAAAAAAGACATGTATGAAAATTTAAAGATGATATTAGAAGAAATATAGAATATGGATAAACTTTAGAATATATAGCAAGATTAAATAAGTTATGGGGGGATTATAAATGAAACTATGTTTGCCAGCTAATTTCAATAAAGATACATTAGAGAAATTAAGTGCAATAAATAATCAAAAAGAAATTTATGAGGTGTATGGAAATTTAAATCCTTCTCCTTTATTAAATTCTGGAAGAGGCAGAAAAGATAGTGATGTATTACCTAAAGTAAATATGAATACATTAAAAGCATATATTGATGAGGCAGAAAAATTAGGATTACACTTTGATTATACTTTAAATCCTTCTTGTATTTCTAATATGGAACTTCAGGAAAAAGGAAGGATACGTGTTTTAGATTTTGTACAGCAATTATATGATATAGGAGTTCGTCAGTTAACTGTAGCTATGCCTACTTTAATTGAAATTATCAAAGATAAATTCCCGGATATGGGAATACGAGCATCTACTATTATAGGAATAGATAGTGTAAAAAAAGCTAAATTTTATGAAAGTATTGGATGTAGCCGCTTAGTATTAAAAGAAGATATAAATAGAGATTTTAGACTTATGGAGAAGATAGCAAAGGCTGTTAATATTCCTATAGAAGTAATTGTTAATACTCATTGTCAATTTGACTGTCCTTTGAGACAATTTCATTATAATGCACTTTCACATGACTCCTATGAGGATACTTACAATAACTATTTCGAGCAATCTTGCAGAAAAAATATTTTAGAGGAAGGGCTAAAGATAAGATGGATAAGACCTGAGGATATTAAATATTATGAAGAAGTTGGAATAGAGTATTTTAAAATAATAGGCCGTGCAGGTGTTTCAAATCAAAATTTAGTAAAGACGTGTCAGTGTTATATGGATAGAAGATTTGATGGGAATTACCTAGAGTTGTTCAATAATTTTCCAAAAGGGGCTAATATTAATGTTAACCTTGATAATAGAAAATTAGATGGTTTTATTGAACATTTCTTAAATAGTAAAGTAAACTGTTTTGCCCAATGTGGCACTGAATGCAACTATTGTAAGGAGTATTTACAGAAAGTTTTATAAAAAGGAATAATAATTGAACATTTAATATAAAAACTGCACTTTTATTACATAATAAAGGGCAGTTTATTTTTTAAAATTTTAGTTGATATCTAAACCTAAGATAATGAAAAAATATTACTGGAAATCAAAATTTCCAGTAATATTTGATTTATAAGAAACTATATTAAACAACATTATTTACAGTCTCATTTTTAGTTAATTTTATTGTAAAGGTTGATCCTTTGCCTAATTCACTTGTAACAGTAATATCTCCGCCATGGAGTTCAATTAATCCTTTTGTAATAGTAAGTCCTAGACCGCTGCCTTTTGAAAATTCTCTTTTTGAATTTACAACTTGACTAAATCTATCAAATATACCAGCTATTTTTTCTGGTGGTATTCCACTGCCATTATCACTTATTTCTATAGTTAATATATTATGTGAATCAACTATATTAACAAGTATTCTGCCATAAGAATCCGTAAATTTTATAGCATTTCCAACAATATTTATAATACATCTTTCAATAGCAGCTGGATCAAATTTCATAATGCAGTCTTCTGTATTTGTATCTATAATAAGGTCTATTTCTTTTTCTTCGGCTAGGCTTTTTAATGATAAAGCGGCTTCTTCAACTACATATATAATATTTTTTTCTTCTAGAAGCAGGCTATAAATACCTTCGCTCATTTTAGAAGTATCAATTAAATCATTAATAATTTTTAGAAGTCTTTTTAAATTATTATCATTTATCTTCATATATTTTGATAGATCTTTTGAAGAAATAGGACCTGTTTTATTAAGATTAACTATTAATTGCTGGGTTGCTCCTATAACATTTAATGGAGTTCTAAGTTCATGTGACATATTGATAAAGTAATTATTTTTACGTTTTTCTAATTCAATATTTTTTTGAAGAAGTTCATTTTTTTCTTTTATTTCCTTTGCTAATTGTTTATTTTTTAGAGAAATAGCATTCTTCAAGTGTACTATTTTTAATAAAATATATATTATAATCGCATAGAATAAGAAAAAATAAGCAAATTGAGCAAACTTACTTCTCCAAAATGGTGAATTAACACAAAAAGAAATATTTTTAATTTCACTATTATTTCCATTGAAGTTTTTCGCTATAAAATCTATAGTATATTTTTTATCAGCTAAATTTGAGAGTGTAACTTTATTACCATTCATTAATGTCCATTTATCATCATTTATACGATAATAAAAATTGACATTTTCCATATTGTTATAAATATTAGTAAATAAATTTATGGTGATAAAATTTTCTTTATAATCCATAGAAATATTACTTAAATCATTTATCTCCACTCCATTTATAGAGACAGAGTCAAAGTGTATTATAGGAGAAGATATATTATTTTCTATAAGAATTGGATCTATAACGTATATACCATTAATGGCTCCAAAAATATATTCTCCGTTTTTAGTTTTTAAAAACGAGTTTGTAGAAAATTCCACATTATCTAGATATTTTTTTACATTTATTAATTGATCATTTTTAAATTCTAAACAGTTTATCCCTGAGTTTGTACTTATCCATATTTTATCATCAGAGGGGATAATGCTATAAATAGTATTATTAGAAAGACCATCTTCAATGGAGTATATTGTAAATTCTCCAGTCAGCCTATTATATCTATTGAGAGCACTTTCAGTACCAAACCATAAATTTCCTTTAGAATCTTCAGAAATTGATAAAATAGTATTATCAGAAATACTATTTTTAAGCTCATTATATTTGAACAGGTTTATAGAGTTATTATTAGGATCAAACTGTATCAATCCTTCCTTCTTTGCACCTCCAAGCCAATAAATGCCTTGTGAATCTTTAAAAATAGCTCCACCTAAGTTAATAATTATATTATTTTCAGCAAGTAATTTGTTAATACTTTTTATGCTAAAGTCATTTAAATCAATAATATCAAAACCACCTATAGTTCCAACCCATAGGTAATCTCCATCTACATATAAGGTGTGGCAGAATTTGTTTTCCAGTAAATTTTGTACTTTTAAAGTTTCTCTATTAATAACATTTAACCCAACAGAGGATGTAGCAAAAACATATTTTTCATTACCTTTTATATCCCAGATAGTATCAGAATTTAATTTATTATCAGTTTTAGTATTTAGTTGTGTAACAGTATTATTTTTTTTATCCAATATACTGATACCGTTTCCGTAAACCCCAACCCATAGATTTTTATTAACATCTTCATATGTACCAACTATAATGTTATTTTTTATATTTTGATCAACAATGAAATTATTATAATAACTTATTCCTGAATTACAATCCACTGTATTTATGCCAGAAAATGTACCTATCCATAGAAGTCCGCTAGAGTCTTTCATAATATAAGAAATATAATTATCAATTAATGAATATTCATCATATGGATCATTTGTAAAATGACTTTGTAAATCTTTTTCTTTAAATATATATAATCCGTTATTTGAGCCAACATAAATTTCTGCATTATCATTATAAATATAATTAACAGTATAAGAAGAACCACTATCGCCATTAATATATAACTTATATTCATTATTCATTTCTTCAGTAATAATATTATATGTGTATATACCATCATATTCAGTTCCTAAGTATATAGTATCTTCATATAATGATAAAGTTGTAAAAATAGTATCATCCATTAATGATTTAATTATGCTGTATTTATCATTTATCATATCATATTTTAAAAGGAAATTTTTTGATATCATATAAATATCATTATCATTATAGAATTCTACAGAGAATATCTTAGAAGATGAAAGCTTGAAGTCTTGGTTAATTAAAGAAATAAAATTATCATTATTATCATCATAGATATTTAATCCATTTGATGTAGCAATTATAATATCACCTTTACTATTAATTTTAATATCCATAATTTGATTTGATGATAATGAGCTATTAGTTATAGTGTAATTAGTTATTTCTTCAGTTTTTAAATTAATTTTACTTAAACCATCAAGTGTTCCTACCCATAAATTATTGTTTAAATCTTCATTTAAACATGTAATATGGCTATCAATAATATTTCTTTTCTCACTAAAATTTTTATTATAAATTTCGAATTTAAAGCCATTATATTTATTTAGACCATTTTTGGTACCAATCCAGATATAATCTGAACTATCTTGATATATACAATTTATTGAAGTTTGTGATAATCCATTTGATGTTGTCAGATTATAAAACATAAGTTCATATGCATGAGCTGGTGTAGGTATATTTATAGATATTAAAAGTAGTGCTATAAATGTTATTATCTTATTTATATTCATAAATATATTAATACCTCGTCAGAATTTTTTGTCGAATGTTATTCTACATACTTTGT
>JBJEJM010000114.1:0-2248 GCA_051878075.1 Clostridium sp.
AATAATAAATACATAGAGAATAATAAAACAGCTTCATATAATGGTCAATACATAGAAAATAATAAAAAAGTTCAATACAATAATGAATATATAAAAAATGAAAGTGATAAAGAGTTTGAAAATATTACTGAACATATAAAAAAAGAAAATAATGAAAATAGGAACATATGGAAGACATTAATAGCGTCTTTTGCTGTAATAATTGGATTAGCTGGAGGCTGGTTAGGCTGTAATATTATCAATGACGCTGATTCCAATATTTCACCTATTCAGGATGAAACAGATGTAGAGTCAAATGTTTTATCAGCACAAAAGCAGAGTGAATCTGATAAAAATACTCCAGCAGTACAGGGTGAAAACAAATCAAATTCAAATAATTCATCAGAACAGGAAAGTATCGATTCTGGAAAAGGAAAAGAGACAACAGTTTCATACAAATTCAAGAGCTCAAAGGATCTTAAGGATCATTTTAAAAAGCATGGAGGAGAGTTTGGATACGAAAACAAGGAGCAGTATCTGGAAGGTGCAAATAAAGTAATAAATTCTCCAGATGCTCTTCATAAGAAGGAAAAAGAAGATAATGATGATGTGTATTATATTGAAAGCAGCAATGAATTTGTTATAGTATCGACTTATGGGTATATAAGAACTTATTTCAAACCCACAGATGGAATAGAATATTACAATAGACAATAATTTTTACTAAAAACTAATAAAACATGCAGATAGATTTGAAAAAATATATCTGCATGTTTATTTTTTATAATATATATTAAAGGATTAATCAGAATTTTATTTTCCAAGGACTTCAAAAATAGAATCTTTACATATATCTACAGCTTTATCAATTTCATCTTCATTTATGATAAGTGGGGGATTAAAATATAGGACATTACCAAGAGGTCTTAAAATCAAACCTTTGGCAAGGGCTTTTTTATATATCTCATATCCTATACGAAGTTTTGAATCATATTCTTCTTTTGTCTTTTTATCAATTGTAAGTTCCATTGCATTTATAAGTCCGATATGTCTTATTTCTCCTATATGGATATAATCACCTAATTCTTCATTAAGTCTTTTATTTAAATATTCTGCCCTTACAGCAGCTTTTTCAAGTATATTGTCTTCCCTCAGGATTTTCTGAACTGCAAGACCAGCAGAGCATCCAAGGGGATTGCCGCTATAAGTATGGCTGTGCATGAAAGCCTTTCCTTCATTATAATCAGAATAAAATGCATCGTAAATTTTATCGCTTGTAACTGTAATTGCCATAGGCATATATCCTCCTGTAAGTCCTTTGGATATGCACATTATATCAGGGCTTACACCTGCATGGTCAAAAGCAAACATCTTTCCTGTACGGCCAAATCCTGTTGCAATTTCATCTGCAATTAAAAGAACATTGTATTCATCACATAGTTTTCTTAACTTTTTAAGATAAACTGGTGGATAAATCCTCATGCCTGCACTTCCCTGAACCAAAGGCTCAACAATCATTGCACATGTTTCTTCTGCATGATCTTCAAACATTTTTTCAGCATAGCATATACATTCCCCATTACATTTATCTCTGTTTCTGCCAAAAGGACATCTGTAACAGTCTGGAGCTTGTACATGCAGTGTTTCCATGAGCATAGGGTGATAGATTTTTGCATACAAATCCAATGCACCTACTGAAAGGGCACCAATTGTCTCACCATGATATCCATCTGTAAGACACATGAATTTTGTTTTTTTCTCATTACCTGTCTGGTACATATATTGAAATGCCATCTTTAATGAACATTCTACAGCAGCAGATCCGTTATCGGAAAAATTATATTTTTTAAGTCCCTTTGGAACTATTTTATCAAGCTCCTGGCATAATCTTATTGCAGGCTCATGAGAAAAGTTTGCAAATATAACATGTTCAAGAGTATCAAGCTGGTTTTTTATAGCTTCATTAATCTTTGGATTACAATGGCCAAGAAGGTTGCACCACCATGAACTTACTATATCCAGATATTCTTTATTATTTTTGTCATATAGATAAACACCTTTTCCGTGATCTATTATAATAGGCTTAAGCTCTTCATAATCCTTCATTTGAGAGCAGGGATGCCATATATACTTTAAATCTTCTTCTACCCAATTCATTTTTAATCAACCATCCTTTAAATTTATTTTTATAGATAAGCTCTAATAAAGATGCTGAATTCAAAAATCAGACAATATAATCTGTTTATGATTCCAGTCTTAATGAAATTCA
>JBJEJM010000114.1:2348-4533 GCA_051878075.1 Clostridium sp.
TATTGCAGATATATAATATCCTCTTGAAAGGAGCTTTTCCTGAACTTTAAGAGCATCTTTTTCATCACCTATTATTATTGGAACTATAGGTGTCTCTGAATGTACATCAATACCATGAGATCTTAAAGCAGAACAAAAATATTTCACATTATCATGTAAATTGCATATAAGCTGAGGATTTTCTTCAATAACCTGAAATGCTTTATAAGAAGCTGCCATAGTAACTGGAGATAAGGATGTAGAAAATATATATGCCCTTGCTTTATTTATAAGGTATTGGATTATATTTTTCCTGCCGCAGACAAAACCACCTTCACTTCCAATAGCTTTGCTTAGTGTGCCCATTATAATATCAGGGCTGTCACAGGAATAGTCAAAATGTTCTAATATGCCTCTGCCAGTTCTGCCAATTACACCAGTTGAATGAGCTTCATCTATCATAGTAATAAGATTATATTTATTTCCTAGGGCAGCAAACTGAGGAAGATTTAAAATATCGCCATCCATACTGAATACTGCATCACTTATAATCATTCCTCTGCATGGCATGTTACATTTAATCTTGTCTTCAAGGTCATTCATATCATTATGAGCATATACTACAATTTTTGCCCTGCTCAGCCTGCAGCCATCTATTATACTTGCATGATTGAGTTCATCACTGAATATGACATCATTACTGCCTGCAAATGATGATATGACAGTAAGGTTGGCTACATATCCACTGTTGAATACAATTGCAGATTCTGTTTTTTTGAATTCTGCTATTTTTTCTTCAAGCTGTCTGTGGATTACTGTGCTTCCCGTTGTAAGCCTTGAACCACCTGACCCGGCACCAAATTTATTAAGCACTTCAGAGGCATAAGCTTTTACTTCTTTATTGCTTATCATGTCAAGATAGCTGTTGGAAGCAAGCATAAGTTTATTCAGACCATTTTGAATTACATGAGAGCTCTGCATAGAGTCTATAGTTTTCATGGTCCTGTATAAGTTGTTTTCCTTTAATCTTTCTAATTCTTTATCAATAAAAGATAACTTGTCTTCAGAAGTTTTAATAGTATCTGTTTCTGAATTTGGAGCAGACAAGGCTGTATTTTTCAGTTCTTTTATATTTTTAACAATTACAAGCTGTTTTTCTAAGAAATCTATTGTTTTATTTACATCTTCCTTGCTGCCATTATATAAAAATATTCTTCCTCCACATGGACTGCCCATTTCTTTCATATTGCTTATTCGTATGTAGCCTTTTTCCTTTGATGATACATATCCAGTTACATAGTCAGGATCATCTGAAATGCAGATTTCACCAGCTATTCCTGGTGCATTTGCTACTTTTGTTGCCAGGACAATTGCTTCCATATAGTGATTTTTGGTATTTGAAATATGTGATTTTGAAGTTCTGTCCATATCCATGTATGTTGCTCTTATGCCACGATTTTTATCTGGTTCAAGTCTCTCAAGAGTATTTATATCAAGAAGCATGGCACCACGCATAGAGTATGTTTCTTTAAATAGTTCCATAATTTCAGTTATTTTATCAGTCCCTAATTCTTTAAGGAATTTCAAAATTTCAGATCTGCCTTCTATATAATTGTCAACCTTAACTGTTTTGACAGGGAGGGCATTAAGATAGAGAATAGAATCCTTATCTATTTCTTCTATTTTAAGATTGATAAAATCAGCTTTTCCCTTGCTGTGATTAAGACCACGATCTATAAGAGTATCTGCATATTGGATTATAGACTGATCTTTTACAAGTTTTTCAGCACCTGAAATATGTTCATTATTCAGGCTTGCACGCATTTTTAAACTGTATAGACTCATTTTTAACCTCGCATATATAGATTTTGGAACATATGAGAATTCATAATTTATAAGACTTATAAGCAATACAAATTATAGAATAATTTTCCAAATAATTAACAAAAACCATTGTAATCTTAATAAAAAATATTGTCAACCTAAAAATAAGTTTAGGTTGACAATATTAACTGCCAATTATAAAATGATAATAACAAATTAGTAATAAGGAGGAAAAAATGGAAAAATCAAAAACAACTATTATGATCAGATGTGCATTATTTACAGCACTTATTGCAGTCAGCGCATTTATTCAGATACCTTTGCCTTTTATGGATTACTATACGCTGCAGTTTTTATTTGTACTTTTATCAGGTATGATTCT
>JBJEJM010000115.1:0-4520 GCA_051878075.1 Clostridium sp.
TAAGAATATAATGCTATATAACTTATGAAAAACATTATCAGGAGGACAGACATGCTAAGTAAAGAAAAATATATTTCATCATCATTAGAATTGCATCTATTTTTTGGGCGGATTATGAAGGAGCACTCCTTTTTTTTAGAAGCAGGATTTACTCCTAAAAATAAGCGACTTTCTAAAGAAGCTGATAATTACAAATTAAATTTTGAAAGACTTCTACTAGATGCAGTTAAACTTAGTAATGGAATAATCAAACAATCATTTATAGATTCTCAGGAGATTTTCACCAAATATACTTTAAATGCAGAAAAAATAACACAATGCTATACTGGCATAAATATTAATTCTAAAATAACACTAATGGAGAAAAATTTAAAATGTGAATCTACCCAAAATATTGATACCAAGATTATAAATCATGTAAAATATCTTAATAATAAAGCAATTAAATTATTGGATGGACTTATAGATTTTAAAACAAGAGTTTTAAATGATATGTTATGCTGCAAAATATTCACATCAAATTATCCATTGCTTATTGATCATATAAGACGAGAAGCTAAATTGTATCGTTTCTATGTAAAGCAGCTTGAATGTAATAATGATATAACTAAAGACGATATTAGAAAAACTGAACTTTTTTGGAATCAAATTATGATGGAACATTCTTTATTCATCAGAGGATTGCTTGATCCTAGTGAAACTGAATTGATAAATGCCTCAAATAATTTTGCAAATGAATTTTGTCAATTAATTAAAAAAGCAGATGAGGCTACAAGTAAAACAATGTGTAATCTCACAAATAATACCTTAGCAGAAACAATTAAGTTAAGAGATTTTAAGAAAGCTGGTACGAAAGGATTAATCAATTGTGAAATCAGATCTATAATACTACCACTCCTTGCTGATCATGTGCTAAGAGAAGCAAATCATTATATAAGATTACTAAAAAATTATGGAAAATAAAATTTAATTTTTATCAGTAAATAGTGTAGAATTATAATAGTAAACATTCTACACTATTTATCATTTATTTCTTTTTATGTATTCTTACCCCAAATATAACAATTAATGCGCCTAAAAATGAAATTACAGAAGTTAATATGAAAACACTATTAATTCCAATTTGGATATTATTTTTACTAATATCAAAAACTACTCCACATATTCCTGCAGAAAACAAAGTTGAAAGTGAATTCACAAATGTTATCAATGATGTACCCACACCTAAATCAGATGGTTCTAATACTGATTGTGCTGCAGGTGTAATTGAAACTGCCCTGAAACTTTCTGCAATTCCTGTAAATGACAATGCTACAAAATAAACTATAACTGGTGTACTGCTTTTCGTAAATCCTATTAAAAAAAATGATACTGCCACAAGTCCTGTAGCCATAATCATTGCTTTTTTTATATTTCCTGATTTTCTGCTTATCCATGTACCAGCTATAACTGGAAGTATCATTATCATTACCATACGTGGAAGCTGTAATGATCCTGAAACAGTTGCAGATTCACCAATAACTGATTGAACTGCAAGTGGTGCATATACATTCATTGAATCCTGATAAAAATAAGCAATTGCTCCTACTAAAAGTAATATCGTATATTTCTTATTTAAAAATAGATTCATTGGTATAATAGGTTCTGAAACATTGTTTTCTACTTTTACCAGTATAAATCCTAACACAACTGCTGCAATAAATCCAAATATTATTATAGGATTCCCCCATCCAATTTTAGGACCATAATTCAATGATAATAAAAGTGCACTTAAAAATAATGCCAAAAGCACAACACCTGCAAAATCAATATATACCTTTTCTTCTCTTTTCTTATTAGGAAGGTTGAATGCTATCAATGCTACTCCAATCAATAACGGAACAGCTGGAAACATAATTCCCACTTTCAATAATCCTAAATCCGTTAATATTCCTGCAACAATGCTTCCTCCAAGTCCTCCAATGGAAATAGCGCTTGAAAGAATACCCATATTTTTAGGAACATCTTTTGGATCATTAATCTCACGCATTAAAATATATGGTGCTGCTGTAAATGCTCCCTGGGCTGCTCCAAGAATAAGCCTTAATATCATAAATGGAATTATAGATTCCACACATCCCATACCAATACCACATACTGCTGCCACAAGACCTGAAATGATTATAATATTTCTTCTTCCAAACAAATCTCCTAACTTTCCTCCAATAGGGGTTAAAATTGATAACCCCAAAGTTGCAAAAATAGTAATAGTGGAAAAATAATTCATCGCCCCCATGTTTTCCAGTATAGGTCTCTGAATTACTGACAGGCTTAGTCCAAAGCATGCGATTGACATCATAAGACAAATGCATCCTATTTTTACTAAATTTTTCTTTAGTTTAGGCAATTCAATTACAACTGATGATGCTTGAGTTTTCTCTGTATTCATATATATCCCTCCCTCTCTATCCACATTTTAATTATTTATTATTTTCAAACCTCTTTTATAAGCTATAAGCTTTAATATAATATTCTATTGGAAGTATAGACGTAAATAACTTTTTTGCTGTATTTTTACATCATTTTACAAAATATAAAAATTAATGATTATTTACTTCTATTTTCTTTATATTGTAGCATATTTTTATTTTTATGTAAATTAATTGATTTTATAGTAAGAATTTATATTTATATATAGCCAAAAATATCTAAATTATTCTATAAATTTCACATATCTATTTGCATACTCTTTTAAGAATATAATTTCTAAAGTTAATATTTATAGCCTTATAAAACAATAATGTAAAATTCGAGTATATATTAATATGTAAAATGTAAAAACTATATTTTTGTATTAATTTGTATATTTTTGAATATTATGTTATAATTATTGTAAAAAGGAGGTATTTTTATGATAAAAAACAAAAAAAAATTAATTTCTGTATTTATGGCAGCTGCAGTTGCTTTTACCCTTCCATTCAACATTGAAAAAGTAAAAGCTAAAGCTGAAACTAGAGGAAGTTTTAATGTATTATCATTAAATGTCGCAGGGTTACCTCAGGGGCTATCTAGTAGTAATCCTAAAAATAATACATTGCAAATGAGTCCTCTACTTAATGATTATGATATTGTAAGTGTCCAAGAGGATTTTGCTTACCATGATGACTTAATAAAATATGATAATCATCAATATAAAACTGATACAAGCGGTAATGTACCTGTAGGAGATGGCATGAATTTCATGTCAAAATTCCCACTTTACAATATACTTCGCTGCCGTTGGAACAAAAGTTCTGGATTCATAAACAATGGTGCAGATACTATGACTCCAAAGGGTATTTTATATTCATCTTTGGAAATTGCCCCAGGATATTATATAGATATTTATGATATCCATACTGATGCAGGTGATGATGAAGGAAGCTATGAAGCAAGAAGAGATAATATGAATCAATTAGCAGCTTTAATTAAAGAACGTTCGCAAGGAAAAGCAGTAATTGTTATAGGTGATACTAATTCACGTTACACAAGAAGTCAGGATAACTTTGAACAAGCCGTATTGAATACATGTAATTTAAAGGATGCATGGATTGAATTAGTAAGACATAATAATGTTCCTTCTGACGGAGATGCATTGATTGACAGGAATAATCCTAATAGTGCTAATAATGAAGTAGTAGATAAGATTTTTTATAGAAATGGAGAAAATATCGATTTAAGCGCAGTACAATATGAGTTATTAGCAAATAAATTTGTTGATAGTAATGGAAATCAATTATCTGATCATTACCCAATAACCGCCAGATTTAATTATACTTTAAAGGATAATCTTCAAATGAGTAATACATATGGTGAGAATAATGGAAATGGATTTAGTTTCATAAATGAATGTAAAAACAATTTTCCAACTGCAGTTGCAATACGAGCTGATAAAAGATTAGATTCTATTTCTTTTAAATACCCACAAAAAGAAGAGACAGCAGGTGGTACAGGTGGAAATTTCAAATTCTTAAATCTTAAAAGCGGAGAATACATTAAAAGTATGGAATTATCTAAGGATAAAAAAAGTACTTTTGGATCATACAGAATTTCTTATATAAAACTTGTCACTAATTTAGGAAATGTTCTTGAAGGAGGTACTAGAAGCGAAACTGTTACTCTTCAGGCACCAGATGGATATGCCATTTCAGGTGTATATGGTACTTGTGGTGATGAAATAGATAGTATTGGAGCTATTTATAAACAATTATATTAAAACTTGATATAAATCTATATATTATTTTAGTCAAACTCTTTATACATGAAAAAATCCAGCATTATCATTTATGCTGGATTTTGTTATATAATTTAATTATCTTAGCTGATTATTTTTTATTAAATTTTTCTTTTAATACATATTGTGCATCTTTTAATCCATGTTCTGCCGCTTTCTTATATAAATCATAAGCTTTATCCAAATTTTTGACTACTCCTTTTCCATGGTAATACATTTCTCCAAGATTATACTGAGCATAAGGATACTCTGCATATGCTGATTTGCT
>JBJEJM010000116.1:0-4498 GCA_051878075.1 Clostridium sp.
CTGAACTTGAAAAGTTAGGATTCAGAAATAGTGTAATTCAAGCTATGGATAAGTGCGCTGAAAAATCTAAAAACATGTAATTTAAATTGAAAACTCTAGTTGAAATTCTTACATGATTTTTTTAGAAATCAGAATATTATTGTTAGCATCAATATAAAAATATTGTTGATTATTTTTTTTATTTAATAATTGGGAGCAGAAAAATTTAAAATTTTTCTGCTCCCTTTGTTTTTATGTGGATAATTTCAATATAAATTAATTGTGGAAAATTTTTAAAAAAATATCTGTGGATAAAATTATTTTATTGAAATGTGGATAACTTTTTATTTTAACAATTGTTACTCTATATCAGAACGATCCTGCAACTGTTCTAATAATTCTTTATAAGAATATCCAGAAGGAGTTTCTAAATCTTCTTGTAAATCAGTTTCAGAAGTTGACGATTTAGATTTACTTAATATCTTTTCATTTTTAATATCATTAGCTTTCATTTCTGATTCTATTCTTGCTAATTTAGCTTCCATTTTGTCTATAAATTCTTGAGTTTTTTCATCATAAGATTTTTCTTGCTCTCTTTTTGTATCATAAAGTCCTGCTCTAGTTCCATCTATAAATTCTTCAAGCTCTTGTCTATATTCAGCTTCTGTTTTTACTTTTTCCCTTAAATCTGAAATTTGTATTCCAAGTTTCTTAATTTCTTTTGCTTCTTCTGTATCAGTTCTATAAGTACCGTCTTTTTCTAGATTACTTTTCTTTTCATTAAATTCTTTTGTTAATTTTTGTATTTTTTCTTTTATTTCTTTATCTGATGATTCTACTACAGATATACTTGATATTATCGTTATAGGTATTACCATAATTAAAATTTTAATTAATTTTTTTTTCAAATAAATTCCTCCTAAGTGACTTTTTTATAAGATGTAAATAGAATTTATCATAATCTATTATTATTCAAGAATGTGTAGTTTTTCAGCTTAATTCATTATAATGGAAATTATGAAATATTAATACTATCCATTCTACGATTATTATGATAATTTTTATTCTTTCAATTTGCTCCCTCTGTTTTTTTATGAAAATTTGAAAATATTTTTTAAAATTTTCAACATTGAATATTTACTTTAATGATTAAAAATTTATATTTTTAAAAATGCTATCTTAAGTTAAAATATTGAAAATATTTCTACAAGTCATATTATTTTGTACATAATACATAAATATCTGTAATTTACATATTTATTTTTTATTTTACAATTTTTTAAATAATATATATCGTTTGCGACAAAAATAAGGCATTATAAGATATTTCTATTTGCTTCTTTATAATAAAATAATATGATTTATTTAACATATTATAGTATATATGTCAAATAAATTTAGACAAGGAGAATTTTTATGGTAAAGAAAAAACTATTTAGAAACAAAAGAGTATTATTCTCTTTAGCAGCTATTGCTGTTATTGGAGTTTCATTTGCTGTAAGAGGAGTAAATGCTTATGCTTCTGAAATTCCTATGAAATCTTCAACTGAAATAGTGGATGAAATGGGGCTTGGATGGAATCTTGGAAATACATTAGATTCATACTCAGACTGGCTTAACAGTTCAGATCCTAAAGAACATGAAAAGTCATGGGGGAATCCCGTAACAACAAAAGAGATGATTGATAAAGTTAAAGAGGGTGGATTTAAAACTATAAGAATCCCAGTAACATGGGCGATGCATATTGGAGATGCTCCTGAATATACTATTAACAGTGCCTGGATGGATAGAGTTCAGGAAGTTGTTGACTATGCCATTGATAATAACATGTATGTTATATTAAATACTCACCATGATAGTGATTGGATAATTCCTTCTTATGAAAAAGAAGCTGAAATCACTGATAAAATAGAAAAAGTATGGTCTCAAATTGCTGATAGATTTAAAGATTATGATGACCATTTAATACTTGAAACATTTAATGAAATAAGGGAAAAAGGATCTCCATATGAATGGAATGGAGGAACAGAAGAAGGACGTGATGTATTAAATCATTACAATGCAGCAGCTGTCAAAACTATAAGAGAATCTGGAGGAAACAATGATGAAAGATCTATAATAGTACAGACTTATGCTGCTTCAGGTTCAAATAAAGCAATTGATGGCTTTGTATTACCAGACTCAAAAAATCTTATAGTATCACTTCATTCTTATTCACCTTACAACTTTGCTATGAACGCATATGATCAGTGGCAAACTGATAAATGGGAATCAGATGCTGATAAAGAAAACTTAAAAAATGAACTTCAATATTATTATGATTCATTTGTTGCAAAAGGAATTCCATTAGTTATGGGCGAAATGGGTTCTACTAATAAAAACAACACCAATGATAGAACAGAACATGCTAAATATTATATTCAATATGCAAAAGAAAGACATATTCCATGTATATGGTGGGATAATGGTGCTCATGGAGAAGGAGGAGAAAACTTCGGATTATTTGATAGAAATAATTTAAACTGGTATTTCCCAGAAATCCATAATGCATTAGTTAATTCATATAATAATACTTCTTTTAAGTACTAATATAAAATATGAGGGAACTGTTTCATTAAATTTGAACTGCTCCCTCTGTTTTTTTGTGCATAATTTGAAAATTATTTTGTTGTGGAAAACTATTAAAAAAATATTTGTGGATAAAATTATTTTTTTATAGTGTGGATAACTTTTTATTTTAAAAGTGTGGATAAAATTAATAAATATTGAGTGTGTATAACTTTCATTAATATTTATCAACTACAGAACCTAAAACAACATATCTTATAAAATCCATATCTTTAAGTTTTTTTAGTTCATCAGATGTTCCAACAACTACAATACCATTAATTTTAATATCATTTTCATCAATGTTACTTACTAAATCTTTGTCATTGGTTAACTTCAATTTTTGGACAGCATCTATAAAATCATTTTTTCTATCATTTGTATCATACATAAATTCACCATATATATTGTTTGAATGTATTCCAACTACTGAATCTTCGTGAACTAACTGCTTAAATTTGGAGTTCTGTTTGTTTTCTTTATTTTCAGATGAAATGTTATCAACCCAATAAAAAGTTATTAAATTTTTATCAATTAGATTATTTATATCTTCAAATGTGAATTGTTTATCAAAAGATAATGCAATCTCGATGATTTTATCATTTGAAATCTCATCAAGTACATGAAAATCATTAATTATTTCATCATAAGTAACATAAGGATAAGCAAAGTATAGTTCTCTTAAGCCATATGAAGTATTAGATCGTTGAAAAATGTCATTATTTATAGATAGTGTATGAGCTCCAGATGTTTCTCCATATATGGGATCATTAAATAATCCTCCATTATAATTTATAGTTCCAGCAAAAATAGCTTTTCCACCGATTTTCTTACAGATATTATAGGTATTTCTATATTGAAAATAACCAGTATCGATATAACTTTTTGAACTAATATATTCATTAGGATTTTTGACCCTATATATTAACTGCTCTTTTTGAGAATCTTTTGTGGAAAAGAAAGAGATATAGGTATTACTGATACATTCGATAGTTATAAATATTATAAATAAAGTTGATAAAGCAATAATGGTTGCCTTTATAAGTAACTTTTTATTTAAATTTCTCCTATCAGCTTTGACCCTTTGTTTTATTTCATTTTCTAATTTATCAGAAAATATATCATCAATATTATTATTCATATTTTTCACTCCTCCAGATTTCTTTAAATTTATTTCTTGCACGATAACATAAAGTTTTTGCAGATGATTCGCTTATATTTAACAGCTTGCTAATATTAGTATAAGATAATCCTATTTCGTATTTTAAAATAAGAAGATTTTTCTGACTTTCGCTCATTTTTGAGAGTATATTGTTAATGTCTAAAGAATTGTCTATATCAGTTATCTGAAAATCAGTTTTTAAGCTGTTGCTTAATTCATCAGTTAGAGATATTTTAGTTTTGCTTTTTTTATATAATGTATAAAATTTATTTAATGAAACTTTAAACATCCATGCTTTTAAATTTCCATCGATTAGAATATCAATATTTTCATATGCCTTTATGAAGGTTTCTTGAATTATATCTTCAGCATCTTCCTTTGAAGAACCTATGGAAATCAGATATTTATAAATTAAAGATAAAATATTTTTTATTAAATAAAGTATTTCATCATTGATATGCTTATCCCCCTTGTTCAGCATGTTTTAGTGGTACCACGTATATATAACAGTTAGAGACATGGAAAAGTGAACTATAAAAATAATTAATTTATAGAATATTTATGAAATTCAGTTTTAAATTTTTGAATTTCAATATGTTAATCAGAAAATTTAGGAGCAAAAAAGTTTAATTTATTGCTCCCTGTGTTTTTTCTTTAAAATTTGAAAAGTTTTATGATATGTAACTTATGTAAAATTAAATAAGAGATTTTTGAAATTTAAAATAAAAAATACTGAGACATTTATAAGAA
>JBJEJM010000117.1:0-4458 GCA_051878075.1 Clostridium sp.
CGAGCAATTCTATGAAAAATAAAGCTATTTTTTCATATCAACTTAACAGATTCAGATTTTGTATGAACACCCAAAATTACCTCTTATTTTTTTCTTTCATCCCTTCTCTCATTTTTAATTCTAATAATCAAAGTTTATCCATACTTACATTATTATACTATATTTTACTATATTTTTCTATATTTTACTATATTTTATCTTAATTTTTTTAAATTCCGTCTTTATTTATATAGTTATTGTAAAAATATACACTTTATTTGCTTATTTAATTAATTTACGCTTAGAATATTTTAAAGTTTTATAAAAATAACATTTATTATTAAAAATAATTAATTTAATATAAAAAAAGGATTATATTAAACTCAATATAATCCTCTGTGAATAATAATTTATTATTTTATGTCTATATAACTATATAATCATTTAAGATAATGCTACATCTAAAATCATCATAATTATAAAGCCTAAAGCAAATCCAATTGTTCCAACATCTGAATGTTCTCCATCAGATGCTTCTGGAATCAATTCTTCAACTACAACATAAATCATTGCTCCTGCTGCAAAAGCTAAAAGATATGGCATTAGTGGTATTATAACACTTGAAAACATTATTGTTAAAACTGCACCTATTGGCTCAACTATTCCAGATAAACTTCCATATACAAAACTTCTGTTTTTACTTAACCCCTGACTTTTAAGTGGCATTGATATTATAGCTCCTTCCGGAATATTCTGGATTGCTATTCCAATAGAAAGTGCAAATGCTCCTGCAAGAGTTATAAGTTCTCCTTGATTTAAACATCCTGCAAAAACAATTCCTACAGCCATACCTTCAGGTATATTATGAATTACTACAGCTAAAATAAGCATTGTGGTTTTCTTTACACTATTTGCTTTTATTCCTTCTGGTTTATCAGAATCAAGATGAAGATGAGGTACCAGCTTATCCAGCAATAAAAGTACTAATATTCCCACACTTATTCCAACTGTTGCTGGTATAAATGACAATTTTCCCATATTCTCACTCATATCCAACGCTGGAATTATTAAAGACCAGACCGATGCTGCAATCATAACCCCTGAAGCAAACCCTAATAATGCCTTATTAAGAAGCTTATTCATTTCTTTCTTCATCACATATACAAATGCTGAACCTATTGTTGTTCCTGCAAATGGTATTAATACTCCAATAAGTATATCCACAACTATCACTCTCCTTAATCACTGCATTTAAATTTATATACAACTTATATATTATATCAATAATTTCCATCATGATTTCTGCAATTGATATTGATTTTCAATTAGATAATATAATACTTCCACATTTCTGTCAATATATATTATAATTAATAATTATTGCTAAATACCTCATTAGATAAATCAGGAATAATATTATAAAGACTACTATCATCAATTACTTAATAATCATCATATAATTACTTATCAGATAATTTATTACAATGATACTAATCATGATATAATGTATTATATTGGAAATATATTGAATAGTTTATATGAAGAAAGTGAGTGAACTTTATGAAAGAAAATCTAAATGGAATTCAGGCAGCATATTTCATTGAATTACTTTTTGAAAAAGATAGTACCGCAATTGATGCAGATAAAATCAGCAGTCTAGTATCTTCTGAGATTTCAGAAAATGAAATTATTTTTGATTCTGATGATTTTAATATATTTTTTTTAAAAAATTACGTTATAACAAATAATGATGGTAAAAAATCATTTGCTGGACTATCAATGAGTAAAAATTATCTTTCATTCAATAAAGATGAGATTTCAGATTTAGAATTTTCACAATATATATATCAGCCTATATCTGAAAATAGTGAAACTCCAAACAAATTACTTAATATGTGTACCAAAAAAATTCTTATAGGAGACTGGATGTGTGCATTTCTTCCTTATAAAAAGAGGTGTTTTCTTCTCCATAAATTTATAAAACTTATTTTAACAGAATTTCCTGAGTGTAAACTTATAAGAGTTCCATCAAGTGGAAGGCTCTTGACAAAAGAAGATTTTCTTAATAATCCATGGCCTGATAATATATCATTTATCAATGAAGGAATAACTTTTAGGATATTTCAAATTACAGATGAAAAAACTCCTGAATTTGTGGCTGATACATTAGGTCTTTACGCTATTGGGCTTCCTGATCTTCAGGTACATTTTCATACTTTAGATCCAAGTGATGTTATTAATCGACTTGAAGATTATGCTGTATATATATTTTCAAAAGGAAATATTATACGTGATGATGAAAAAGTATCAGGCCTTTCAGAAAATGAATTCTGGTATTGTCAGCATGAAAAATCAATAATTCCACCTTATAGGGAAGTGTTAGATTTTGAAGCGGGAAAATTTTCTCCTAAAAGATAATAATGTATCTAAAATATATGATGTTAAAAAAAATTAAAAAAATAAATAGAGACTGATTCCGTAACTTCAGTCTCCGTTTTTTTATAATTTATAATTTTTTCAAATTAATAGATTTGTTATAAAATAATATTATAAATCCTCATAATAAAATTACTGGATTCTATTATCTTAAAACAAAAAATTTGTGAATAACTTTTAATCAAATAATGCACTTTTCACTACAGCAAATGCTTCTCTTAAATATGATATTGGAATAAGATACCACACAGTTTCACTTGAATAATTAGTTATATTATTATAATTATGTCTTTTAGCAAGAAATCTGCTTCTAAATGCATGAAAATCAGTTGTAATGATTTTTACCCTGCTTTCCTCTATAGGTCTATTGCTATCTGCTTCTATTACTTCCTTAGAAAATTCAAAGTTCTGATTTGTATTTCTTGATTTATTTTCAACAAGAATTCTATCTTCACTGATTCCATTATCCATTAAGTATTTCTTCATTGCTTCAGCTTCAGGAAGCTTTTCATCTCCTCCCTGACCTCCACTCACTACTATCTTTCCTGTACTTCCATATGTGTCTATATAATATATTGCTGCATTAAGCCTGTCTCTTAATATAGTACTTGGCTCATTTCCATTTCTAAGCCCAGCGCCAAGAACCAGTATATAATCTGTATCTGAAGTATCATGTTTTGGATATCCCATTATAATACCTTCAATTGCTATAAAACCTGCTAAAAAACAAAGAAAACATATTTTTATAATCCTAAACAATTTCTTAAGATATACTTTTTCATTAATATATGATAATACTTGTTCTCTTTTTATTCCATAAAGTATTATTGCAATAGAAAAAATTATTACTGGAACTGAAAATGCAATTTTAGTAAAACTAATGATGTTTATTGTAATTACATATATTATTAATATAATTCCTGTCATAATACATAATTTCTTTTTCATATCATACCTGCCTAAATTATTTTTACTAAATCATACCATATATTTCTTATATATACCATATATTTCTTATAACTTATATTATATTTCTTACTGTTATATTCATATTTTACTTTATTGCAGGCTGAACTGCTTACAATCATTATGGAACTATTTCATGATATCTGTATGAAATAATTCTCTATATTCTGATGGAGATACTCCAGTTCTTCGTTTGAATTCCCGTGAAAAAGTAAGTGTATCTTTATATCCAACAGAACCTGCAATTATGTTGAATTGAAGATTTTTATTTTCTATAAGGTCCTTTGCACGATTAATCCTATAATTTATTAGATACTGTTGTGGTGACTGTCCCAGTTTTGCCTTGAATATTCTATAAAGATATGATCTATTAATATGAAGAGAATCTGCAATGCTATTAATAGTCAATTGACTGTCACAGTAATTGTTATTGATTATATATATAGCTGATTCGATAATATCACAGCTGTCATTATATATATTGTTTTTTTTCATGCATGGATATAATTCACATACTGTTTCAAGAAAAATATATAATCTTGATGTTACTTTTAAATTATTCTGTGGAGAATACTCATGATTTTTTATTATTTCCTCAGCACATTTATATAGCTTGTCATACATGCTGAACTTAAAGATTGGATTCTTCTCACTAATACATGTATTCTGAAGATAATTTGAAATCTGATTTCCTGTAAGCCCAATCCATAAATAAGTCCATGGATTATCCAAAGAAGCTTCAAATCTTATAAGGTTATTTGGTATTATCAAAAATCCTTCACCAGTATTGACATTATATTTATCATTATGAAACTGATAAATCCCTTCTCCATCTAATATGAAATAGAACATGTATCCGCTCCTTATAGTCGGCCCATAAGAATGCCCCGGCTTGCATTCTTCTATACCACATGTATAACAGCTTAAATCTCTTGGAAGTTTGCCTAAAAGATTAGAATATTTAAAATTTTTCATTTTCCCATCACCCCAATATGCAACATTATGCTATGAACTAGCAACATGAAGCAGTATTTTATTATATCACAAAATAATATAATATATTGGTAATTATAAATG
>JBJEJM010000118.1:0-9503 GCA_051878075.1 Clostridium sp.
GGGCTTGACCAATAATAAGTTGTAGATACATTAAGAACTATGTGCAATTTTGAAAAAGCAAATTTTCAAAAGAGAATATAAATCGTTTATAATAACTTAATTATTTAAGTTTAACCAAAGATAAAATTTGGAATTACGATTAATCTGGTGATGATGGCATAGAGGTAACACTCCTTCCCATTCCGAACAGGACAGTTAAGGTCTATAGCGCCGATGGTACTGCACGGGAGACTGTGTGGAAGAGTAGGACGTTGCCAGATATATATGAAAAGATAGTTAGAAATAACTATCTTTTTTGTATTCGTGAATATCATATATATTTTTACAATTGCAGATAGAACTAAATCACATATATTAAAATATGATTTAGTTCTATTTTTATATAGAGTTAATTAAATTATAAGATATAATCACTTACCATACTTTTAACAACACTAATTATATATAATTCATAAACATAATTATTATAGTAAAATACATAGAACATAGACTTTTGTAGAGGAAGTGTTAAGCAATATGGGTTTGAATAATAGAGAAATGTTTGTTATAGAAAAATTATTTGTAAATTGTATTATATATAGTATGAATAAAAGTAATAGTGTTTATAGAGTTATGGGAGTAAGTAAAGGAAAGATAGTTTTTTTAGGAAATAGTGTGGAAATAATTAATATAATAGATAAAAATACTGAAATAATTGATTTAGGACAGAAGATTATAATACCAGCATTTATTGATACTCATATAAAAATTCCTGAAAGGATTATTATGAATAAGGATAATTTAAGCTTATATAATTGCAAGAATGTTAAGGAATATTTGAAAACCATAAATGACTATGTAAGTGCAAACGGCAATAAAAGAATAATTTATGGAGCAGGATGGGACTATAATAAATTTTTAAGAAGTAATAACTCATGTAAAAGTCCCAATAAACAATTATTAAATAATATCTGTAATAACAAACCGATAATATTAAGAGATAACACGGGATCTGTCCTATGGCTTAATGATACAGCATTGGAGTACTTTGAAATTGATGAAAATACAATAACACCAGTAGGGGGTACAATTGAATTAGATGAAAGGGGAGAAACAACAGGAATTCTTAAGGGACATGCAGCCTATCTTATAAATTTAAAAGATATAGTAGATTATAATGAAAATGATTATTTTAATGGTTTTATCAAATTCCAAGATAAACTGCACTCTTATGGAATAACATCTATAGGTCTTGTAAAAGATGGAATGATAGATATACCATTAGAATTATATAAAATGTTATATGGAAAAAATTTGCTGAAGATAAGAATATATTATGGAATTAAGATACTTCCATATGAAATATGTCATAGAACAATTTATGAACAGATTCACGAACTAAAAAGATTGAAGATAATTTATGAAAATGAGTATTTTGATATCAACAGAGCCTGCTTTCAAGTAGATGGTCCAATAAGAACTCATGAAGCATTTTTATTTAAACCATATAAAGATAAAGAAAAATCAGGCCATGAATATTTAGGAAGATTTATGTGGAATCTGCTGGAATTTAAGGAAGGATTAAAAATGGCAAATAGATTAGATTTTAATACATCTATTGAAGCTAAAGGAGATAATGCATGTAGGTTAGCAATAGATGGAATTGAATATTCTCGAAGAAATAATAACTATAATAAATGTAGGAATTCCATAGTAAACTTAGAACTTGTTACAAAGTATTATATTAGAAGGATGAAAAATCTTAAAGTGAATGCAATTATACATCCATTTTGGTATTATCAAGATATTAATGATGTTAAGAGAGAATATGAACTGATAGGTGAAGAGAGAATTCAAAGATTATATCCATACAGATCCCTGATTGAAAATAATATTTTGACTAGTTCATCATCAGATTATTATGTAGAAGATAATCCAGATCCAATAAAAGCTATATGGTGTTCTGTTACCAGAAATTTATATGATTTTAAAAATAATGATAGTATGCCAAGAGGATTAATTATAAATTCAAAGTATAGATTAAATCCAAGTGAAAGTGTAGATGTATTGTCAGCAGTAAAAAGTTTTACAATTGATGCAGCATATATACTAGGAAAAGATAATGAAATTGGGAGTATTGAAATTGGCAAAAATGCTGATTTTATAGTGTTAAGTAAAGATATTTTTAAAATTGATCCAGCAGAATTAGAAAATACATTTGTGTGCAGGACTTATTTTCAAGGAAATTTATTATATAAAAACCAATAGGATTCTTAGATATAAATTTGCAGTTGTTATTTTTTATGACCATGATATAATAAATAGCACTGACATATTTATATGAAGTAAAGATACATAAGAGGAGAAAAACATGAGTAAAAACGATAAGGTTAAAGATGCTTTTGTTAAAAACATGAAGAAGCATAAAGGAAATAAGAAAGCACAGTTCATAACTGTAATAATTTTTGCTTTAATAGCAATAGGTTCTTTTATTTTTGAAAAAGATTATTTTAGTGAATTATTTAATGATTCACATAATAAATCAAGCGCTGTTGAAGGAACTTTAGAAGTGTCATATTTAGATGTTGGACAGGGGGATTCAGCATATATCAGGGTAAATGACTTTGATATATTAATTGATGCAGGTCCAAGAAGTGACAGTGATAAATTAATAGAGCAGTTAAAAGCTAAAAATATTGATGATTTTGAAATGGTTATTGCAACTCATCCTCATGAAGATCACATTGGAGGAATGGTAAAAGTATTTGAAGAGTACGATGTAAAAAGCTTTTATATGCCTGAAGTAACACATACAACAAAAACTTTCGAAAATATGGTGAATGCTGTTGCAAAAGAAGGAATTAAGATTCAGAAAATAAAAGAAGGTATGAAGTTTGATCTTGGCAGTGGTGCTAAAATTGATGTGTATTCACCTATTTATGAATCGTATGAAGAATTTAATGACTATTCACCAATAATGAAATTAACATTTGGTGAGACAGAACTTATATTTACTGGAGATGCAGAAGCACATGCTGAAGCTGATGTGGTTGCCAAATATCCTAATGATTTAAAAGCAGATGTATTAAAATTTGGACATCATGGATCAAGCACTTCATCAACTGATGAATTTTTACAATCAGTTTCGCCAGAATATGGTATTATAAGCTGTGGTGTAGATAATAAATACGGACATCCACATAAAGAAACTTTAAGCAAGATTAATAAATATAATATTAAGTCCTATAGAACAGATACTCAAGGGCAGATTACGTTAAAATCTGATGGAAAGAATATTTCAATAACAACTGAAAAATAATATAAAAAAACTCTCTTAATTAAGGGAGTTTTTTATATTCATTCATTAATATATAATTATAAAAAAGATGATAAATCAGGGGGAATATATTTATTATGGAAAATGTATTGATTACAGGAGCTACCAGTGGAATTGGATATGAATTTGTAAAAATATTTGCTGAGAATAAATATAATTTAATTTTATGTGCACGTAATAAAGAAAAGCTTGAAGAAATTAAAGAAAATATAATAAAAGAATATAAAGTGAATGTTTATGTTTTTTCAAAGGATTTAAGCAGAATAGAAGAGATAAAAGAATTATATAATGAAATAATACATACAGGAATTAATGTTGATATACTTATTAACAATGCAGGAGCAGGATATGTAGGAGAGTTTGTAAAGGAAAGCTTTGATAGAGATGAGAATATTTTAAATTTAAATATTAATGCATTAACTTATCTTACTAAAGTATTTGCATATGATATGGTTAAGAGGAATAAAGGTAAGATTTTGAATGTTGCTTCTACTGGAGCTTATCATCCAGGTCCTTATACAGCAGTATATTATGCAACAAAAGCTTATGTATTGTCGTTTACTGAAGCATTAGCTGAAGAATTAAAAAAGTATGATATAACTGTTTCAGTACTTTGTCCTGGAGCTACTAAGACCAATTTTTCTAAAAATGCAGGAAAAAGAGATAATGAAAAAGCTATGAGTGCAAAATTTGTAGCAGAAAAGGGATATAAGGGACTTATGAAAAAGAGAATTACTATAATACCAGGATTTCAATATAAACTGTTTGTATTGCTTCCAAGGAAATTAGTAACACCGTTTATTGGCAGATATCAAAATAATTTAAAAAATCATTAATATTAGAGAATATATATTTTAAAGATAAAATGTAAAATTAAATGTATTATTCAAACTTAAATATTTATAGATTTGAATAATATATTTAATTTTTTAAATTATCTATAATATTAAGACAAAGGTACCTATAGTAATGAAAAGGCCGCCAATAAGTGTTTTTAATGTAATAGTTTCTTTAAGAATTACAAAGGCCAGTATCATGCTTATTACAACACTGAATTTATCAATTGGAACAACTTTTGAGGCTTCTCCTAGTTGGAGAGCTTTATAATAAAACAACCAGGAAAGACCAGTAGCAATACCTGATAATATTAAAAATACCCAGCTTTTAGTTTGAATGTTTGATATTTCTGAATGTGTTCCAGTAAAAAATACTATTCCCCATGCCATGATTAGAACAACTATGGTACGTATTGCAGTTGCAAGATTTGAATTAATATTATCAATACCTATTTTAGCAAGAATAGATGTGAGGGCAGCGAATAAAGCTGATAAAAGTGCAAAAACTATCCACATATTATTTTCTCCTTTGAATTTTAAAATTTCAAAAACCTCCTTTAGATTTTTATATACTCAATTAAAGTATAAACTATAAAGATAATTATTATCAATGATAAAATAAAATTTGCTTTTCATTTAGAAAGAATATAAAATAAAATTTACTATATAGATTATATATACATAAGAAAAGTAAATGATGATATAAGGAGACGAACATGATATCACTAAAAGAAGAAGCAGACAGATGTTTGTTATGTAAAAATCCAAGATGCAGAACAAATTGTCCTATAGATACACCTATTCCTGAAATAATAAGTTTATATAAAGAAGGAAATATCCACAAAGCAGGTGAAATATTATTTAAGAATAATCCATTATCTGTTGTATGTGCATTAGTATGTCCTCATGAAGATCAATGTAAAGGAAACTGTATAAGGGGAATAAAAGGAGAGCCTATAAGATTTCACGAAATTGAAGCAGAAATTTCAGGAAAATATCTAGATGATTTAAAATTAGAAAATGTACCTAAAAATAAAGATAGAGTTGCTATTGTTGGAGGAGGTCCTGCAGGTATAACAATAGCATTTATATTAGCACAAAAAGGATACAAAGTAACTATATTTGATGCTCATGATAGAATAGGCGGAGTATTAAGATATGGAATACCTGAATACAGGCTCCAGAAATCAATCATAGATAAAATTGAAAAAAAGCTTATAGATGTGGGAGTGCTTATAAGGCCTAATACTATTATAGGTCCAGTCATAACAATTGACAGACTATTTGAAGATGGTTATAAAGCTGTATTTATTGGAACAGGAGTATGGAATCCTAAAACTTTAAATATTAAAGGAGAAACTTTAGGAAATGTACATTTTGCAATTGATTATCTAAAGTCGCCAGGAGTATATACATTAGGAAAGAAAGTGGCTGTAATAGGAGCTGGCAATGTAGCAATGGATGCAGCAAGAATGGCTAAGCATAATGGGTCAGATGTTACAGTATTATATAGAAAAGGCTTTGAAGATATGCCTGCAACTAATGAAGAAATAAGAGAAGCTAAAGAAGATGGTGTTAAGTTTAAATTATTCAGGGCACCTTTAGAAATTACTGATTATGGAGTAAAACTTGCTCATACAGAAAATATCATAGAAGAAGATGGAAGAGTATCTACTAAGATAATAAAAGATAAAGAAGAATTTTTTGAATGTGATTCAACAATAATTGCAGTAAGTCAGTCACCTAGAACATACATAGTATCAAATACAGAAAATCTTGATACAAATAAATGGGGACTTCTTGTAACTGATGATGCTGGACATACGACTAAAAAAGGTACTTTTGCCTCAGGTGATGTGGTAACTGGTGCTAAGACTGTAGTTCAAGCAGTAGTTCAAGCTAAAAAAGTTGCAGAATCTATAATTGAATATTGTGAAAATAACTAATTTATTGAAAGGAATTCAAATAGGATTCCTTTTTATTTTTTGCTTATAAATAAAACCATAAGGTGTTATTTATATTTCAGATTTATTTAACAAATAATAAGGAAAAATATGGTAAAATAATAATGATTAGTAAATGAATGGAGTTGTTAGTAATGAACATTTTTAAGAAAGATGAGTTACAGAATATATTAACAAACAGAAATACTAATGAAAATAAAATAGTAGATGATATGAATTTAAATAATAGGAGTCTTTCATTATTTAAAGAAAATACTATTTTATATATAATAAATAATTTCCCAGATATGTCAGAAGAAATTCAAAAAGGACTGTTAGATATATCTTCTATATTAGAAAATACTATTGATCATATTGAAGACAAATCAAGTAAACTTATAAAAGACAGCAGAAATTTTAAACAGAGTCAGGAGTACAGAGATACATGTATCTCCATATATAAGGTAGTAGAAAATATAAGAGATTATGTTCAATGGATGAAGGATGAAGGAAATAAGAAGAATGATAACAATAAAAATGAGATTGATAATAAGAAAAATGAAGAAGTGAATACAAAAGAAATAATAGATAATGAAGTTAATACTGTGAATGTAGAGGTAGAAATATATAAGGATTTTTCAGGCAGGGAGCCAAAGGGGTTTGAATTAGATAATAAAATAATAATGGTTGATGACTGGAATGATTTACTTATTAAAACTGCTGAAATGCTTACAAAGTATTATAAAAACAATAAAAGCAAAGATATTGAATTTAAGCCAGTAAAGGTTGTTGAAAAAAAGTCTCAGCAAAATGAATTCAGAGATACAGCCATTGAAATGTTAAATGAATATAAAATCAATTTAAAGGATTTTAAAATAATAGTGAAATAGCTGGATAATTACTATCTGATAATTGAGGGCTGATTGTGAAAGTAATAAAATACATTTTATATAAATAACTATAGGAATTATAAAATATCAGCTCTCAATATTCTCCTAGATAAGTTGACAATGTTGAGTTGAATATATATAATTAGTTTTATTCAATAAGTATATTTAATAAAATTAAATTGTACTCAATGTATATTGAAAAGGTATAAGCAAAAAATATATAAGAATTTAATATTTTAATAGTAGAATATGGAGGAGATTTTTTATGAAAATAATTAATAGTAATGAATTTGAAAATGAAGTTTCTGAAGGAGTTGTATTAGTAGATTTTTTTGCAACATGGTGTGGACCTTGTAAAATGCTAGCTCCTGTACTTGAAAATTTAAGTGAAGAAATGAATGGAAAAGCAAAAATATTAAAAGTAGATATAGACCAATCTCCAGATTTAGCTGATAAATTTAGAATAGTTAGTGTTCCAACTATGATTTTATTCAAGAATGGTGAAGTAGCTGAACAAATGGTAGGATTTTTACCAAAAGAAAAAATTCAACAAGTTATTGAAGCGAATCTATAGTTAATAGTCTATATTACATAAATAATGAATTAAATTAATATTAAAAATAATTATAGATACCTGAATGTATATAATAATTAAACAAATCATAGATTTTTTAATTATTGAGAACTTTAAGGTATCTATATTTTTTAAATAAAAACATAGAAAAGTATTATTAAAATATTTCATGGAGGCCTTTATGAATGATTATAGTAATTTAAAATTAGATAATCAATTATGTTTTTCCTTATATGCTGCTTCAAGGGAAGTCATTAAATTATATAAACCATGTTTAGATAAATTTAATCTTACATATACTCAATATATAGCAATGCTTGTAATTTGGGAAAATGAGAAAAGCACAGTAAAAGGTATAGGAGAAAGACTTCATTTAGATTCAGGTACATTAACTCCTCTTTTGAAAAAGCTTGAAGGCATGGGATTAATTAAGCGATATAGGGATACAAAAGATGACAGAGTAGTTATAATTGAACTTACAGAACAAGGAAGAGAGCTAAAGCATAAGATAAAATGTATACCAGATGAGATGGTATCTAGAATTAATCTTACTAAAGATGAAATAGAAGCATTGAAATATGGATTAGATAATTTATTGGATAGATTAAAAGAATAAATCAAATTGTGTTAGAAGAAATAAACAGGTATTTATATGGAAAAAGTAAATGAAATTATTGAAAAATTCAAAAATAATGAATTCTTTAGAGGAGTAAGTGAGAAGAGGATAGAAGAAATTATTTCAGAGTTAAATTATGTATCAAAAAAATATTCTAAAGATCAAGTTATTGCAAATGAAGGTGAAGTGTGTAATAGTCTTGGTCTTGTAATAGCTGGAGTTGTAGAAATACAGAGAATATATGCAGGGGGAAAACATATAGTCTTAAAACGTATTGGAGCAGGAGAGGCTTTTGGTGAAGCAATAATATTTTCTGATAAAAATGAATATCCAGCAACGGTAATATCATCATCAGACAGTATTGTTTCATATCTTAGAGAAGAAGATATTATAAGTTTATGTCTTAAAGATGAAGTGATTTTAAAGAATTTTATTACATTATTAAGTAATAAAATCTTTGTACTGAATAGAAAAATAAAAATGATTTCATTTAAGACTGTAAGAGAAAAGGTTATAGATTTTATATTTAAAATGGTTAAAGAGCAAAAAAGTACTAATATTAAATTACAAATAACTAAGGAACAGATAGCAGCTTTGCTGGGAATTCCAAGACCATCATTATCGAGAGAACTTATGAAATTAAGAGATGATGGTTTTATTGAATTTGATAGAAATTTAATAAAAGTATTAGATTTAGAAGCACTAGAAGAAGAATTATTAAAATAAAATGATATAATCTACAAAATGAAGTATTTTACAAATATAATCCATTAATGTAAAATAATAACAAAAAGTATTTAACAATATAGTAAATAAGGTAAATGGGGTATTGATTAATGAAAAAGACACTAATGGATATAACTTGTTTGAATTTAGAAAATAATGAAGAGTCAGTAGACAGCATTAAAAAAACATGCTTTTATGAGAATAATTTAGAATTAGATAATGAAAAAATATTACACAAAGAAATAGCAGTTGATAATGATATAGAATCAGAGAATAATATCAATGAAGAAGAAATTTTAAAAAAGTTTAATTTAGGTAATGCATCACTGAAAGATTATGAGTATATAGATGCTTATAAAGTAAATAGTGAAAATATTGATGATATAAATGAATTATTAAAAGAAAAAGGACTGGTTCAAAAAGCAGATCTTAAAAAAGAAGCTAATTTAGCAGCAATAAATTTAATAAGGATAAATGAAGGCAATGGGACTGTATTTAACTATGAAAAATTCAAAATCAATATAGTTTCAAGTTATCTTACCATAATAAATAAATCAATTTTAAAATTTAAAATGAGTTTAGGAAGAAATTTATCGGTGGAT
>JBJEJM010000118.1:9603-20318 GCA_051878075.1 Clostridium sp.
TTTTTTAATCCTATTTAACATTTATATTGACCTTAAAATAAAATAGTATTAAAATTATCACATACAAATTTAACTTTAGTATAGCAGAAAGAGGTAGAATTATGAATAAAGCGGAAATTTTAGCGCATGTAGATCATACATTATTAAGTCCAGTTGCAACTTGGGAGGATATACAAAACATATGTAATGATGCAGTTAAATATAGTACAGCATCTGTATGTATACCAGCATGTTATATATCACGTATACATGAAAAATATCCAGAACTTAATATATGTACAGTTGTAGGATTTCCTTTGGGGTACTCTTGTACAGAAGCTAAAGTAGCAGAAACTAAAAAGGCTCTTGAAGATGGAGCAAATGAAATAGATATGGTAATCAATATTACTGATGTTAAAAATAAATTATTTGATAAGGTAACACAAGAAATAAAAGCTTTAAAAGAAGCATGTGGAGATAAAATATTAAAGGTTATAATAGAAACTTGTTATTTAACAGAAGAAGAAAAGATAGCTATGTGTAAATCAGTAACAGATGCTGGTGCAGATTATATAAAAACATCTACAGGATTTGGAACTGGTGGAGCAACACTTGAAGATGTAAGATTATTCAAAGAACATATAGGACCTAATGTAAAAATTAAAGCAGCAGGTGGAGTAAGCACAGTTGACGATCTTGAAATGTTCATAAATGAAGGCTGTGAAAGAATTGGAACTAGCAGGGCTGTTGGTCTTTTAAAAGGTGAAGAAACACAAGGTTATTAAAAAATATACATAATGTAGTTTAGTTGGCAGGTGAAAGGACTTATTTGTACTTTCACCTGTTAATCCTTAAATTATTGTAAGAAAACGTTTATTTTGTAACATATTATAATGCTAAAGAATTTAATTATTAATGACAGATACGAAAGTGAGGAAATAATATGCGTTTTGTTGATATTATAAATAAGAAAAAAGATAAATTAGAATTAACAAATGAAGAAATACAGTTTTGGATAGATGGTATCGTAAATGAAGCAATTCCAGATTATCAGACAAGTGCCTTACTTATGGCTATTGTTTTAAATGGAATGAATGACAGAGAAACATCTTATTTAGCAAAAGCAATGATGAACAGCGGAGATGTTATTGATTTATCTTCAATTGATGGAATAAAAGCAGATAAACATTCAACTGGAGGAGTAGGAGATAAGACTTCAATGGCACTTGGACCAATGGTTGCTGCATGTGGCCTTAAAGTAGCTAAAATGTCAGGAAGAGGATTAGGTCATACTGGAGGTACTTTAGATAAATTAGAATCTATTGAAGGATTTAATTGTTTCTTAACTGAAGAGCAGTTTAAAAAGCAGGTAGAGGAACTTGGAATAGCATTAATTGGTCAGACAGGAGATTTAGTGCCAGCAGATAAAAAATTATATGCATTAAGAGATGTTACAGCTACAGTAAATTCTATTCCATTAATAGCATCATCAATAATGTCTAAGAAACTTGCTTCAGGTTCAGATACAATTCTTTTAGACGTAAAATATGGTGAAGGTGCTTTTATGCATACAATAGAAGATGCAGTTAAACTTGCTGAAGCAATGATTTCAATAGGAAATAATCTTGGCAGGAATACAGTAGCTATGATTACTGATATGAATCAGCCTCTTGGAAATGCAATAGGAAATTCATTAGAAATAATTGAGGCTGTTGAAACACTAAAAGGAAATGGGCCTAAAGATTTTACAGAGCTTTGTATGCAGGCAGGTGAAATAATGCTTATGCAAGGGAAAATAGCAAAGGATGAGGAAGAAGCAAGAAAGATGCTTGAGGAAGCTGTTAATTCAGGAAGAGCATTTGAAGTATTCAAGAAAATGGTCAAGGCTCAAGGCGGAAATGAAAATATGATTGAAGATACTTCATTATTACCAAAATCAAAATTAGTGACTGAAATAAAATCTGAAAAAGATGGAAATGTAGAAGTAATTCATTCAGAAAAATTAGGTATACTTGCAATGCATCTTGGTGCAGGAAGAGCAACAAAAGAAGATACAATCAATCATGCTGTTGGATTAAAGATAAATTGTAAGAAGGGTGATAGAATAAAAGCTGGAGATACAATATGCTATGTATATCATGATAAAGATCTTACAGAAGAATGGATTAAAGAACTTAATGAAGCATTTGAGCTTACAAATCATGATGTAAAGCCAGGTAAATTAATTGAAAAGATTTTAAGATAAATTTATACAGTCAGAAAAATCTACAAATTTCATATGGAAGTTTGTAGATTTTTTATATGAAAATATAAATATATTATTAAAATTTAATTATTAGTAACAAGAGTTACAGAGATTAGTCAGAGAAGTATTTATAATGAAAAATATGCAGATACTAAATGTAAATAGATTTTGCCCTATATAAATGAAAATTATTTATAGGATAAATAAATACAAAAGTTTAAAATTAAGAAACAAAAAGAGAAAGGAGCAGCTATCAGCAAAATATGCATATATATGATTATATTTTGAGTAGCAGAAAGAAGAAATGAGTTTATTTTTAGGAAAGATACATTATTGGCTATTTAATAAAATAGTATGGTTTGAAAATTTAGAAAGAGAAATAATAAAAGTCGCAGAAAAAACAAATATTGATGTAAATAAAGTTCAAAAAGAGATAGAAGGAAAGTATGGGGAAATTACACCTAATCTTCCTTTAGAAGATATGATAGATACAAGTAATATTCATGGATGGCTTCAAGAGAAAATAAATAGTGCAGAAGGCAGAATGGCAGCCTGGGTAAGGACAATTATTGAAAATAATCCAGATGATATTGTTAAAATACAGAATGTTTATATTACACAAGGAATTAAAGCTGCTAATGAAGTTAAAAATGAAAATACAGATATTTGTACAGCCGGTGATATGTATAGTAAAATTAATGATTATATTTTAGATGGAATGCCATGTGATAGAGTAGATGAAATAATAGAAAATGATTTAGATATAATTACATGGAAAAAAAGAATGTGCGTACATAAAGCAATCTGGCAGAATGAAAATATACATGTAGAACAATTCTATAAATTAAGAGATTTATGGATTGAAGCATTTGTAAACACATTAAATAGTGATTTCCAGTATGTAAAAAATGATAATGGAAGTTTTTCCATAAGAAAATAAAATATTAATTAGTATAAAGATATAAATAGACAGAATAAAAATCACTTGTATTTTATGAATATCAAGTGATTTTTTATTATTTATTCAAGATTTAATTTGTTTTTGAGAATATAATTAGTTATAAAGAAATATAAACTGAAATATATTAAATTTACTAATATCACTATTAAAAATAATACTGCAACAGCACCTTGTGAAGGAGAAATAAATACTGATAAATGTAAAGTTGGACATATAAACATAAATATAGAATTGATTATATTAGCAATTATATTTAAAGCTATAAAAGAAGCAAATGACCATAATATTTTAGATTTGTTGAATAAATGGCCTATTGACATTGAAGCATAAATCATAGTAATTGATTTTGTTACTTCAATAAGTCCAAGTATGAATAATTCAAATAATATTAAGTAAGGAAAACCTCCATAATTATTATATATTTCTCTAAATGCAGGTAGAATGTTGGATATTATTTCAGTTATATTCTTTATTGTTGCAAATAAAATTAAAATTGATAAAAATGCTATAAAGCAGCTTACTATAGTCCATATTAGGGAAACTAGTATTTTATTTATTATGTTTAAAGATGGCTTTACAGGAAGTGTATTCATTAAATATCCTTCATCACCTAAAATATTTTTATAAAATCTCTGTACTATGACAAAGAAAGTAACAACAAATACTGCTGCCATTGTACATCCATATGCAAATACACTTATGAAATTAGCTATGCTGCCTAAAGTTCCAAAAGTTTTGCTAATTGTTTCATCTAAACTTCCACTAAAAAGAATTCTGTTTATTAATGCAAAGCCTAAAAGAGCAGCGTAAAGTGGAATGAGAATTCTTCCTGTTGCCTTAAATTCATATTTCATTAATTTGACTAACATTTAAATACCTCCCTGAATAAAGCATCTACACTTTTTCCTTCAATTTCTCTGATTTCATCAACGCTTTTTGATAAATATATATCTCCATAAGAAATAAATATTACATCATCAAGTATTCTCTCAATATCTGAAATAAGGTGGGTTGATATGATTATAGTTGCATCTTCATTGTAGTTATTTATTATAGTATTTAAAATATAATCTCTAGCAGCAGGATCAACACCAGCTATAGGTTCATCTAAAAGATAGAGCTCAGCTTCACGGCTCATTACAAGAATAAGCTGTACCTTTTCTTTAGTACCTTTAGACATTGTTTTTAGTTTATCATTAGGATTTATATTTAATTTCTGAAGCATATCATAGGCCTTATTTTTATTAAAATTTTTATAAAAATCACTAAAGAAATTTATAACATCAGAAACTTTCATCCAGTCATTTAAATAAGTTCTTTCAGGAAGATAGGAAATTATTTCTTTTGACTTAACTCCAGGTTTTTCTCCGTCGATTAAAATTTCTCCACTTGTTGGAGTTAATAGTGCATTAGCTAGTTTTATAAGTGTACTTTTACCACTTCCATTAGGTCCAAGAAGCCCTACAATCCTACCCTTAGAAACTTTAAGATTAATCCCATTAAGAGCTTTTTTATTGGAAAATGTTTTTACTAAATTTCTGCATTCTAAAATAGGTTTGTTATCAATGTTATTAGAGCAGCAATCATAAGATACATTAGATTCATTGGTATCAATAGAAAATCTATCATTATTCATTACTCCATCTCCTTTATTATAGTTTCAACAAGTTTAATTGTTTCTTCTTTTGTATATCCTATCTTTTTCATATTTTTTAGAAAATCATTTATCTGTTCTTTAGCTAAATTATTTTTTATATTTTTAATCATATTAGAATCCTCCGTAATAAACCTTCCACTTGTTCTTTTGCTGAATACTAATCCTGTTTTTTCGAGCTCAGTCAATGCTTTCTGCATGGTATTAGGGTTAACTGATGCTTCACTAGCTATATCTCGAACAGAAGGCAGCTTTTCACCAGGTTTGTAATCGCCACAGATTATTTTTAATTGTATTTTTTCCATAAGCTGCAGATAAATTGGTCTATCATTACTAAAGTTCCATGACATAATCTCACTCCTTATTAAATTGTACTATTGTACTAAGTCCTTAATACAATAATACAATTAATAAAATACAATGTCAAGGATAATATGAAAAAAATGGAATTTATATTTAATATAGTATTACATAAATGTTGGTTTTAATTCTATAAATTTTTATTTATTGAATATAAGGACAAGCAGTGATATAATAATCCAAAAGGTGTATATACACATGTAAATAATCTCAGAGAGTGGTGTAAATATGTATTTAAGTTTAGAAGACGGAAGTTTAGTGAACAGTAATATAAATGAGGAAGATTCGAAATTAATAGAAGAAATTTTAAAACTTAAAAAAGAAAGAAATGCAGTAATACTTGCTCATTATTATCAGCCAGGTGTTATTCAGGAATTAGCAGATTACGTAGGTGATTCTTATTATTTAAGTGAAAAAGCAAGAGATTGTAATGAGAGTGTGATAATGTTTTGCGGAGTAAGATTTATGGCAGAAAGTGCAAAGATTTTATCACCTGAGAAGAGAGTCTTGATGCCTTGCCCTAATGCAGGATGTAATATGGCAGATATGGCTAGTGGAAAAGCAGTAATTGAAATGAAGGAAAAATATCCAGATGCTTTTGTAGTCTGTTATATAAATTCAACTTATAATGTAAAAGCTCATTGTGATGTTGCTGTAACTTCTTCGAGTGCATTAAAAATATTAAAGAATATTCCTAATAAGCAGATTTTATTTTTACCAGATAAAAATTTAGGAGGATATATTTCAGAGTTCTTCCCTGATAAAGAATTTATATTATGGGACGGTTTTTGTAGATGTCATAATAAGGTAAGCAAAGAAGATATTCTTAAGGCTAAGGAAGTTCATACTAGTGCAAAAATATTAGTTCATCCAGAATGTACAAAAGAAATAAGGGATATGGCTGACTATATAGGAAGTACAAGTGGAATTATTAATTATGCAACAAATGATTCTGGAAAAGAATACATAGTTGCTACTGAAGAAGGAATTTTACATGAATTGAAAAAGAAAAATCCAGATAAAACATTTATAATACCAGGGGATAGAATATGCTGTCAGGATATGAAAAAAACAACTCTTAAAAATCTTTATGATTCACTATTAAATATGGATAATGAAATTATTTTAGATGAAGAAATAAGAAAAAAAGCATTAAGATCTTTAGAAAATATGCATAAATTGGGAAGTGAAAAATAATGAATAAGTTTTTTGATGTTGTCATTATAGGTTCTGGTGTATCAGGATTGTATTGTGCTGCAAATCTAAGAAAAGATTTGAATGTGCTTGTTGTATGTAAAGATAAGATAACTACGACTAATACTTATTTAGCCCAGGGTGGTATATCTGTAGCAAGAAACAAGGATGATATACCTTCTTTTATAGAAGATACTTTAAAGGCTGGACAATACAAAAATGATTTGAAAGCAGTTAAGGTTCTTGCAGAAGAATCTATGAAAAACATTGAAGCATTAATGGAAATGGGATTAGACCTTGATAGGAATGATGATGGAACTATTAATTTCACAAGAGAAGGAGCGCATTCAATAAATAGAATAGTCCATACAAAGGATAATACTGGAGAAAATGTGGCTAAAACTTTAATTAAAAATATAAGGAATCAGGATAATGTTACTGTATATGAAAATACTTATTTTGCTGATTTAATAGAAAAAGATAATATATGTTCTGGAGTAGTATTAATTAGAGAAAATGAGCAGATAAATGTTTATGCAAAAGTTGTGGTACTTGCATGCGGTGGAATTGGAGGGCTATTTAATAATTCAACTAATCAGAGAATTTTAAAAGGTGATGGTATAGCTGCTGCAGTAAAACATAATGTAGAACTTAAAGATATAAATTACATTCAGATACATCCTACAGCATTTTATGAAGAAAATAAGGATGATAGAAGATTATTAATATCAGAATCACTTAGAGGGGAAGGCGGAAAGCTTACTAATATTAACGGTGAAAGATTTGTAAATGAACTTTTACCTAGAGATGTAGTATCGGAAGCTGTTTATAATGAAATGAAAAAGACAGATACTCCATATGTAAATCTTGATATAAGATTTTTAGGTGAAGATTATATTATAAATAGATTTTCATCAATATATAAAGCATGCCTTGAAAGAGGAACTGATATAACAAAGGAATTGATTAAGGTATCTCCTGCACAACACTTTTTCATGGGTGGAATAAAAGTTAATGTTGATGCACAGACATCTATGAAGAACTTATATGCAGTTGGAGAAGCGAGCTGTACAGGAATCCATGGAGCAAACAGACTAGCAAGCAATTCACTCCTTGAAGGTCTTGTATTTTCAAGAAGAGGTGCGGCAGTAATAAATAGAGAAATAGATAGTATAGAAAGTAAAGCTGTTGTAGTAAAAAATATAGATAAAAATTTAGATGAACTATGCCGTGAAAATGAAGAAATAGTAAGAAGAACAATTAAGCAGATGGGAGGAAAACTTGATAATGAATTACTTGGCTGTAGATAACATAATTAAAAATGCACTGTTAGAGGACATTCCAAATGAAGATATATCAACAAATTCTGTAGTAGATTTAAAGAGCGTGTCTACAGTTGATCTTTTATGTAAAGAAGATGGAATTATAGCAGGTCTTGATGTCTTTAAAAGAGTATTTGAAATACTTGGTGATGTAGAAGTTGAACTTTACAAGAATGATGGAGATAGAGTTTTTGTAAAAGATAAAGTAGGATTCTTAAAAGGAAATACAAGAAAGATTTTAATGGGTGAAAGAGTAGCATTGAATTTATTGCAGCGAATGAGTGGAATAGCTACACTTACTAATAAATTTGTAGAAGAAATAAAGCATACTAAAGCAAAATTATTAGATACAAGAAAAACAACTCCAAACTTAAGAATACTTGAGAAATATAGTGTAAAAGTAGGTGGGGGATGTAATCATAGATTTAATTTATCTGATGGAGTAATGCTTAAGGACAATCATATAAGTGCTGCTGGAGGCATAAAAAATGCAGTAAAGATGGCAAAAGAAAATTCTTCATTTGTAAGAAAAATAGAAGTAGAAACAGAAAATCTTGAAATGGTTAAGGAAGCATTGGAAGCAGGGGCAGATATCATAATGCTTGATAACATGGATTTAAAAATGGCAGAAGAAGCTGTTGCATTAATTGGAAGCAAAGCATTGATAGAATTCTCTGGTAATGTGGAATTGGAGAACATAAAAGAAATAGCACAGATAGGTGTTGATTATATATCAGTAGGAGCTTTGACACATTCAGCTAAGATATTGGACTTTAGTATGAAAAATTTAAAAAGAGTTGAATAAGAAATTTATAGATTAATTTATAGATGCAGAGGTATGTAAAAATATCTCTGCATTTTTTGTGAAATTGTATTATCTGCTTATCTTAAATAAAATATATAATAAATACAGATTTCCATTGAATTCATTATTAGATTAAATTATTACATGTTATTATATAGTAAATCGATAGGATATCTTGACAAGAGTAAAAAAAATTATATATATTAATTGTAAGTTATAAAAATTATGAATCATTTAAATTTAGAGTTAGCAGAATAATAATTATAATTCTATTTTTATTCAATTAAATTTACTTGTAGTAATGATGATTTTAACTATACTTTGTTAATTGTGAATTGATTAGTATATTTCTATGTTAAATATTAAAAAATGTGAGAATTAATTCTGATTTGATATCTAATTAAGTTATATATTTTACAAAGGAGGAAAAAGTAATGAGTATATTACAAAAAAATATGAATATAATTGGTGCTATATTAGGAATTATTACAGCAGCTACACTTGTAGGAAATATTTTTGGAACACTTATGCCTACTATTTTAATAGGAATATTAGGTTTGATATTATCAATATTATCAATAGTATTAAAGAACGATAAAAAATGGATTGGAATTGCAGGAATATTATTAAACGGAATACCACTAGCTTATTTAGCTTTTTTATATTTAGCATTAGGCTAAAATATATTGATTTAGGTTAAAATATATTAATTAAAGGAGGAAAAATAATGCGAGTGATAATAATAGGTGGAGTAGCAGCAGGAACAAGTGCAGCTGCTAAATTCAGGAGGCTTCATAAAGAAGCAGAAATTGTAATTTATGAAAAAAATGATATAGTATCATTTGGTGCTTGTGGTCTTCCTTATTTTGTGGGAGGATTTTTTGATAACTCAGATAATATGATAGCAAGAACTCCAGAAGCTTTCATAAAATCAGGAGTAGATGTGAAAACTCTTCATGAAGTAACAGATATAGACTTTAAAAATAAGAAGATAAGCGTTAAAAATCTAAAAGACAATTCCAGCTTTGAAGATTGTTATGATAAACTTATGATAGCAACAGGTGCTTCAAGTATTATACCTCCAATTAAGAATTGTGGACTTAAAAATGTATATACATTGAAGAGTATGGAAGATGGAAAGGCTTTAAAATCATTATTTCAAGATGAAAACAATAAAAAGGTTGCTATTATTGGAGCAGGATTTATTGGACTTGAAGCTGTTGAAGCAGCAAAGAAATACAATAAAGAAGTATCTGTATTCCAGCTTGGAGATAGAATTCTTCAGGATGTATTTGATAAAGAAATCACAGATATTCTTGAAGAAGAATTAAGAAGTCATGGTGTAAACTTATATTTAGAAGAAAGTGTTACAGAACTGATTGGTGATGAGAAAGTAGAAAAAGTACGTACTGCAGAAAGAGAAATTGAAGCAGATATCGTAATAATTGCTACTGGAGTAAGACCTAACACTGGATTTATAAAAGACAGCAGCCTGGAAATGCTTCCTAATGGTGCAATAATAATTGATGACTTTGGAAAGACTTCAATAGAAGATGTTTATTCAGCTGGGGATTGTGCAACAATTACTCAATTTGTTACTGGAGAAAAATCTTATGTACCTTTAGCAACAGGAGCTAATAAACTTGGACGTATTGTTGGTGAAAATTTAGCAGGAGCAGAAATAGAGTTTCAGGGATCATTATCTTCAAGCTGTATTAAAGTTATGAATATGGAAGCAGGAAGAACAGGAATTACTGAAAATAAAGCCAAAGCGTTAAATTTAAATTATAAATCAGTATTTATAACTGATATGAATCAGACTAATTATTATCCAGGTCAGGATAAAATATATGTAAAATTAATTTATGATGCAGATACTAAGGTTATATTAGGTGGTCAGGCAGCAGGATATAAGGATGCAGTGCAGAGAGTAAATGTAATAGCAGCATGTATCTTTGGAAAACTTACTACAAAACAATTAGGAATGCTTGACCTTTGTTATGCACCACCATTTGCAAGAACATGGGATGTATTAAATGTAGCAGGTAATGTCTGCAAGTAGAATATTAGTAATTAGTATCAACCCATGCTGGGCACACAAAAAGCTGAACTTTTAAAGTTCGGCTTTTTTTCCGTTATAAACAATTGCTTTCATTTCTGCCTCTAAAAATCATTTTTATATTATGATGCCCAAA
>JBJEJM010000119.1:0-4441 GCA_051878075.1 Clostridium sp.
TCAAGACAATGCCCTATATAAATTGTATTTCCAAATCCATCAGTAGTATGATTTATTTTTTCTACAGGCTCAATATTATATTCAAGGGAATATATTCTCTGAGTACTGCTGTTTTTAGGTATGCATTTCAATGAAAAATAATGTTCTCTGACATCATGGTCAAATTCAAGACACATATTATAAATAAATTTTAGTTTTTTCACATCATATACTCCTATACTGTTAAAACATTTGATAACAGCCCTATGATTTCACAGCTGTTATCACTTATATCCTTTACGTTAATTAAAGATTCTATTTTCATCATATTGTTTTCATTGTAACTGAATTTGACTTCTTTCAATACTTTTTTGAGTTTAGAGAATACTCTGCATATATTTGAATAGTCATAAGATAACCTTAAATATAAATCGAGCCTTTCAATATACTTCCCACAGTCTATTATGTTTTTTGTCTCATCTGATCCTGCGTTATCATAAATACTTCCCCAAAAAGCAAATAAATAATCAGTTACAGTGAGGAGGTCAAGCAAAAGCATTTTTGATTCCTTGCTTTTTTGAAGCTTGTCCAAAGCCATCTGAATATATGAAAGTGAATCAGTACTTATTTCATTCCTTACAAGAACTGCATTATCAAAAGCCTTTAACATACTGCTGTAAATTGAATTTATATCATTTTTATCAAATAAATAAGTTCTTATAAAATTCTGTTTAGATGTATATATATTGGGAATCATCAGCTTTTCACATAAAATTCTATATATATTTTCATCAACATCAATCATCCTATCATAGTAATTATGAAATTCCCTTAAAGTTGTAAAAGTTCTTTCTGTATATCTTCCAAGCCAGAATAAATTGTTTGCTTTATCTACTGATATAGTACCCATGTATCCTTGAAACCTCCTCCTTGTGATGAATTAACAACGAATGAATCTGCATCCCTTGAAAATCTTGTAAGGCCGCTTGCCCATACTTTAACGTCCTTTCCATAAAGTACAAAAGCCCTCAAATCAGCCTTTCTTTCAACTTCCTCCTGACCATCCATTGTCTTTAAATCTATAAAATCAATGATTTCCTGTGCTATAAACCTTCTTGGTTCATTGATTAATATGTTTTTCATATTTTCTAACTGTTCATCATCTAAATCCCTTCCAAATACAACTCCATAACCTCCTGCTTCAGATACATCCTTGATTACAAGATTTCTTATGTTATCTAAAACATACTTTCTATCTTCTTCATAATATACAAGATAGGTTGGCGCATTTTTTAGTATTGGTTCTTCTCCTAAATAATACTTGATCATTTTAGGTACGAAATAGTATATTCCTTTGTCATCAGCTACACCATTTCCTGGTGTATTTATTATTGCAACATTACCTTCTCTGTAAGCTGCCATAAGGTTAGGTATTCCTATAAGGGATTCTGGCAGAAATGCCATTGGATCTAGATATTCATCTGATATTCTTCTATATACTGCCCCAACTTTTTTATTTTTTCCTGAATAATCTTTGTAATAAAGTTTATTGTTATCTACAAATAAATCATCACATGTTGCAAGTACAGAATTAGTTTTTTCTGCAAGGTATGAATGTTCAAAAAAAGCTGCATTATATCTTCCTGGCGTCATTATTACATTGATTCCGCCTAAGTTTACATTATCCATAACTTCTTTTAAAAGTTCCGCATAATTCCTGTTATCTACAACAGCATTTTTTCTGAATGCTTCTGGATTGACTCTTCTTTCAATTTCCCTTGCTATTAAAGGATATGAAGCACCTGAAGGTATCCTTAAGTTGTCTTCAAGTATATACCATGTCTTATCTTTTGCCTGAACTAAATCAATTCCAGAAATATGGCTGTAAATGCCGGCTGGTGGTAAAATTCCCTCACATTGAGGCAGATATCCCTTTGAAGAATATATAAATTCCTCAGGTATTACCCCGTCTTTTACTATATTTTTTTCACCATAAATATCGCATAAAAACATATTCAGAGCTTTGACCCTTTGAATAAGACCCTTTTCTAAATATAAAAAATCATCTTTTTCTATGATTCTTGGTATAGAGTCGAAGGGAAACAGCTGTTCATGAAATTGATTATTCTTATATATACCAAATCTCACTCCATATCTGGCCATCAATTCATTTATTTCTTTAGAATATTTAACTAATTCATACATTCAACATCGCCCCTTATATATTTTTATTAATAATAAGATTATTAGCGCTATTAATTCTTATGAAATCTATCGATAAACAAAAAAGGCGAAGATGTCTGCTGCACCTTCGCCTTGATAAAATATTATCATCTTTAACATTTTTTGTCAAGATTAATATACCTATATTGTAATGATAAATAAGAAAAATTTTTTTCTTAAGCTATTGATTATATATTTTTCATTTTCATGAATTTTATTATTGAATTTTACTCATTTTAAAAATCAACATTATCATTATTAATAATAAAATCACATATTACTTCTGCAAGCTTATCTATATCTTCAAAATTAATATATTGAGGATTATCATATTCATTATGTATGTATTCATATATATTATCCTGGCTTATGTATATATTGTGTATCCCTTGATTTTCAAAAGTCTTATTATCACTTGCTCCACCTTTTAATGGTACTTCTGAATATGAAAGATTGTTATACTTAAAAACTTTTTTCATTTCTTCTGTGAGTTTTCCAGATATAGTACTGGAATTATGGAGAGTGATTTTTCCCGCTCTTTTTCCACCTACACAATCTATATTTATATTATATAAATCTGAATACCTTTCCTTTAGTTTCCTTACAAATGCACGGCTTCCTTGGAAATCTGTTTCTTCACCATTGAAAAATACAAAAACTATATCCCTAGCAAATGTCTTATTTTCACTTTTTGCTTTCAACGTATCTGCAATTTTAATAACAGCTGCAACCCCTGATGCATTGTCTAAAGCTCCACGCATTAGCTTCACATTCTCTGTTTTGCTTCCACCAATGTTGTCAAAATGAGCACTTACTACTATTGCTTTTGTATTGTCACTGCCTTCTATCCTTCCTGCCACATTATAAACTGATTTATACTGGCAGTTCTTATCATCCATTACATTAAATTGAGGATAGACCCATTGAGTATATGGTACAAAATATCGGTCTCCAAATACAGGCTTGAGATTTATTCCAGACATTATTTCTGAAATATATTCGGCTGTCTTTTCATTTCCCCTACAGCCAACAAGTCTGTCTGCATATTGATCTGAACAAATCTTTTCTATAATTTCTTTTGTTGTTGGTGTTGATGTAGTAAATCTGCTTGAAAATGCTTCTTTTTCTAAGATGTCTTTTAATTCATCCTCTGACTCTTTGTTATAATATCCAGATGTTTTTCTCTCTACACCCCTGCTCAATGCATTTCCAGCTGTAAAAATGGATATTGCACATAAAAGAATAAGTGTAAAGACATAACTTCTACTTTTTCTTAAATTTATATAAATAGCTGCCGTTACTGAAAACTTATAAAAGCCTGCAAATACTCTGTATAATGTTACCTGTTTTCCAGTAACTATCTCCTTTCTATTTAATTTTGATATTTCTCTTATACCTGACGCTGTAACCTGCGTTTACCTTTTTAGTTTTTTAAGCTTTTAACTTTTATTTCTATATTAATATTTCTAATTTTTTTAATATTATGTATTTATTTTAATTCGACTGCTTTTTTAAAGAATATATTGTATAATATAGTTATATCTGTTTATCATAATATATAGAGCAAAACGATTACTTTAAAATTTATATTTATAAATTAACCTTTATATATAAATTCTCTATATATAAATCCTGCTAAAATTTCTCCATTAAAATTATGAGACAGAAGCTTTATGAATATAACACCAAATATTTTAATGTAAATTCTTAACTGGAATATATGAGTTCAGATATATAATTTGGTAAAGTTTGAGAATTAAAAAATATATTATGTACCATTAATGCAGGAATTGCTTCATTAAAAGTACATGATATTTCAAATGTGAACTAAGTTCACATTTGAATGATGAAATATAATATAGACAGGAAGTTGAGTTATATGGAAATAGAAAGAAAATGGTTATTTAAGTCAATTGCTGCTCCAGAAGGAACTACTGTTCTTGGGGAATATTTTTATAAACAGGCATATATAAGTACAGATCCTGAAGTCCGTATAAGATGCAGAAGAGTTGCTGGAGAAGATACCTTTACTTATGCTCTGTGCCTAAAAAGTAAAGGAACTATTGAAAGAGTTGAAGTTCAAAAAGAACTTACAGAAAAAGAATTTCACGAGCTTATGACTATTGGCAACATAAATGAAGATGATTTTATTGAAAAACATTTTTATAGATATGTTGTAAACAGGCATGAACTGACTTTAGGAGTTGCTGACATAGGAAAACCAAGTGAATTTTTCTAT
>JBJEJM010000120.1:0-4417 GCA_051878075.1 Clostridium sp.
TAAAATATATTGTCAGAATTACTATATGGTGTTAAAATATGTCTGGGTAGTATCTTTTAGAACTATACCAGACATTTTCATTAGAATTTAGACTGTACTACAACTCATATCAATAAGAATGGGATTGAAATTAGGATGTTGTATCACTTTAGCGGAGGTGATACTTATAAAAATCGGATTTATTGGTCCTGGGAAGGTAGGCGTGAATTTAGGACGCTACTTTACTCATAAAGGAATCGAAATAAGCGGATTTTATGGAAAAAATATTGAAAACATAAAGAAGGCATCAATAGTAACAAATTCAAAATATTATGATAACTATAAAGACTTAATTGAAGACAGTGATATATTATTTATTACAACACCTGATGATATCATTTCAACCATAGATAGGGAAATTTCAAAGTACAATTTAAATAACAAATCTGTATGCCATGTAAGTGGTTCATTACAATCTAATGTTTTATCTAATGCTAAATTATCTGGTGCATTAATCTATTCTATACATCCCATGTTTGCATTTTCCAATAAGAATATACCTTTAGAGGAATTAGAAAAAATTTATTTTTCAATTGAAGGAGATTTGGATATAGGTAATAATAATACGTTGCCTGTAATTTCACTTATGAACAGTATCGGCAATAAATATTTCAAGCGTGATATTAAAGATTCTGCTGTTTATCATTTAGCAAATGTTTTTGTTTCAAATCTTGTATTATCTCTTTTAGAAAAGGGAGTAAGTTATTTAAAAAAGCTGGGTTTGAACGAAAGTGATGCAATAAACGCTTTATTTCCTCTGATACAAGGCAATATAGACAGTATTCATAAAAATGGATTTGTAAATTCACTTACAGGTCCTGTTGTAAGAGGAGATATAAATACTATTAAAAAGCACTTAGAAGTATTAAATGATGAGGATAGAAATATTTATAATTCTTTATCATTAAATCTGTTAAAGCTTTCACAAAATCAGAAACTTAATTTAAGTGAAGATAAGGAAAATAAAAATTCAATTGGAAAAAAGCAGACATCAAATGACTTTCAATGTCTAAGTAAAAAATATAGTGAAATATCAAAACTATTAGGGGGAGCAGAATAGTGAAAAATACAGTATTAACATTTCAACAAGCTAAAGAAAATGGAGAAAAGCTTTCAATGCTTACAGCTTATGATTATTCAATGGCAAAGATCATAGATGAAAGCGGAGTAAATGGTATTTTAATTGGTGATTCATTAGGAATGGTAGTAAAAGGTGATGAAGACACTTTAGGTGTTACAGTAGATGATATCATCTATCATACAAAAGCAGTAAAGAAAGGAGCTAAAAATGCTCTTATAGTAAGTGATATGCCTTTCTTATCTTATCACGTTTCTGTTGAACAAGCTGTTATGAATGCCGGCAGATTAATGAAGGAAGGTGGTGCTAATGCTGTCAAGCTTGAAGGTGGTGCATCAATTGCAAAACAAATCAAGGCTATAGTAGAAGCACAGATTCCAGTAATGGGACATATAGGACTTACTCCACAGTCAATAAATGCTTTTGGTGGATTTAAGGTTCAAGGTAAAAGTGAAGAAGCTGCAAAGAAAATTATCGAAGATGCAAAAGCTTTGGAAGAGGCTGGTGTATTTGCAATTACATTAGAAGGAATCCCTGCTAAACTTGCAGAAATCATAACAAAGACTGTATCTGTACCAACTATTGGAATAGGAGCAGGAAAAGAATGTGACGGGCAGATACTTGTTTATCAAGATATGTTAGGAATGTTCAGTGATTTTGTACCTAAGTTTGTTAAACAATATGCTAATATAGGTACAGCAATGAGAGAAGCTATAAGCTCATATGTGAAGGAAGTAAAAGATGGAAGCTTCCCAGAAGAAAAGCACACTTATAAGATAGATGATAGTGTAATAGAAAAATTGTATTAATTATTGCAGCAATAAATTTGAATTACCGTATAAATTTTATAGAGAATTAAGTATTTATTGTACACTGCAATGTATATAGATTAATTTATAAATAGAGGATGGGGAATATGTTAGTTAAGAAAATTGATGAAGTAAGAAATTTAGTTAGAGAATGGAAGAAACAGGGGCTTACAATTGGATATGTGCCAACAATGGGAGCATTGCATGAAGGACATAAGAGTCTTATTGACAGAGCCGTTAAAGAAAATGATAAAGTAATAGTAAGTGTATTTGTTAATCCTACACAATTTGGACCAAACGAAGATTATGATTCTTATCCAAGAAACATAGAAAAAGATATGCAGTTATGTGAAAGTGCTGGTGCAGCTGCTGTGTTCAATCCAGAACCATCTGAAATGTACTTTGATAACAGATCTACTACAGTAAGCGTATCAGGTCTTACAGATGTACTTTGCGGTGCAAGAAGACCAGGACATTTTAATGGAGTATGTTTAGTTATAACTAAATTTTTCAACATTGTAAAACCAGACAGAGCTTACTTTGGTCAGAAGGATGCACAACAGGTTGCAGTATTAAAGAGAATGGTAAGAGATTTAAGCTTTGATGTAGAAATCGTACCATGTCCAATAGTAAGAGAAGAAGATGGACTAGCTAAGAGTTCAAGAAATACTTATTTAAATGCAGATGAAAGAAAAGCAGCTTTAGTGTTAAGCAGAAGCTTAAAAACTGCTAAAGAAATGTTAGATAATGGTGAAAGAAATGCTGATAAGATAAAAGAAGCTATGACTGCACTAATAAATAAAGAACCATTAGCAAAAATCGACTATGTTGAAATTGTTGATAACGAAGATTTAACTAGTGTTAAAGATATAAAGAGAACTGTATTAGTTCCAATAGCAGTTTACATTGGCAAAACAAGATTAATAGATAATTTCACATATGAAATATAATTTTAAATAATACTTCACATATTTAGGAGGAAAAATAATGATATTAACAATGTTAAAAGGTAAAATACACAGAGCAGTAGTTACTCAGGCTGAGCTTAACTATATGGGAAGCATAACAATCGATAAGACATTAATGGAAGCTGCTGGAATAATAGAAAATGAAAAAGTTCAGATAGTAGATAATAATAATGGTGCAAGACTTGAAACATATGTTATTCCAGGTAAAAGAGATTCAGGTATAATATGTTTAAATGGTGCAGCAGCAAGACTTGTACAGCCAGGAGATCAGGTTATCATAATTGCATATGCTCAAATGGAAGAAGAAGAGGCTAAAGCATATAAACCAAAGGTTGTATTTGTAAATGAAGACAACACTATTAAAGAAGTTACTAATTACGAATATAATGATTAATAATTTTAACATATTCTATTTAGGAAAAAATCATTAAAATAGGCCCCAAATAATTTTCGTCATTTTTGACGAAAATTATTTGGGGGCTGTATAAAATCTCTTATAAGAATATCCCTATAAAGTATTTATATATGAGCTTTATAGGGATATTTTAATATATATTTTATATATTTATTATAAAAGAGGGGTTAAAGATATTATGCTTACTTATAAATAGTGATTTATTTAATATAAGAAGTTATCTTATTTATAGTTTCGTCATATAGTTTATTTACAATATCAAAATTCATAGCGCTGATATAATAAGTTTCAAGTTCATCATGAAGTACATGAGAATGTGAAATACATGATAAAGCTTTGCTGTTTAGAATATCAAACTGTGATTTATCAAAGTCAATTTCAGGAGCTATTTTTTCAAGAACCTCTCCGTTGCAGATATCTTTCATATTATATTGAATTCCTGAATAATGAAGTCTGCTTATTTCATTAGTTGTAAATACTCCTACAGAAAGTTCATCTATTAATATATTTTCTATTCTTTCTGGAATAAAAGGATCATGGAAGTACTCAACATCATATCCACGTTTCTGAGCTTCAAGTCCTATAATTTTTAATAGACTGCTTTTCTTTAAACCTGGTCCTCCCTTTAATACATACAAATTGCTGCATTCCTTAGACAAATCCTCATTAAATGTGACAATTCCATCTGGAGTAAAAGCTGTACCGAATAAATGTCTTTCACTGCCGTAACCTGGCTTAGATCCACTGAATATCTTTTCTTTTAAAGTATCAGCTAACTTATAGAACTTATCTTCATTAACTGCAGAGGCATTTAAAGCTGACCAGTCATCATGAAGTCCTTTAGCTGCATCCATATACATATAAGCACGTTTGAAACTCTGGCTTATTTCTGCACATATAGATAATATTTTATCTTTGTTTTTTTCAAGATAAGGTGTGTTTAATGCAACTCCAAGGTTTAATATTTCGTCTACTGCGCCTGGAGTTATTGGATCTACCATGTGAGGTGATGTTCCATCTAATAAAGCTATATTTAATTCTCTGATAACAACGCCATCAAGAGAATTATTATCTGAAGAACAGTGATGATATTCTACAGAATATCCAA
>JBJEJM010000121.1:0-9832 GCA_051878075.1 Clostridium sp.
CCCTTCAGGCAGTTCACCTTCTAAAACACTTGATATATTTAATTCTTTTATTATTTGTTCATACAAATCATAATTAAACTCAAATTCAGTCCTTGCTGCTATATAGTAGCACTTTCCTTTTCCATATTTATTTACTGTAACAGCTGGCATACCACTATAAAAATCATATTCATATGTTGCAAGTACTTCTGCACTCTCTGCATGTATTAACTCACAATAATCTTTTACTTTATATCTATCTTTTATTTTTAATTTTCTATTATCAATATTTATAAAATTGCTTTCATTATCATATAGTGAATCTATTTCTTCACACCATATTCCTGCCAAATCCCTTAATGGACCTGGAAAACCTCCTAAAAAGCAAAGATCATTTTCATCAACAATTCCACTTAAATAAGTTATTACTAATGTTCCACCATTTTTCACAAATTCCTTTAATCTTTCAGCAACATTTGGACGTACCATATATAACATTGGTGCTATAATAAGCTTATACTTAGAAAAATCACAATCCATATTTATTACATCTGTTGTAATTCCTTTTTCCCAAAATACTCTATAACTCTTCTGGCATGTTTCTTCATAATCTTTCTTATACTTTTTTAATCCCTGAAGATCATCTATTGCCCATTTATTTTCTATATCATAAATAATAGCTGTTTCTGCGCTTTTTACTGCTCCATGTATCTCTTTAATCTGTTCAAGAACTTTTCCTAATTCAGCAACATCTCTAAATACTCTTGTATTTTCATGTCCACTGTGATCTACAACTGCTCCATGAAATTTTTCCGCTCCTCCTCTTCCTTTTCTCCATTGAAAATATAAAACTGAGTCTGATCCATGAGCAATTGCCTGAATAGAACTAAGCATATGCATTCCAGGACGCTTTAATTTATTTACATCATGCCAGTTAACAAGACTTGGAGTGCTCTCCATAACTAAAAAAGGCTGATTTCCTTTTAAACTCCTATATATATCATGTACAAATCCCACATTTGAAGCTAATTCTTCTGTACTTTCAAAATTATTATGCCATGCAGGATAACTATCCCATGCTGCTACGTCAACTTCCCTTGCAAATTCCCAATAATTTAGCCCTGTAAATAACCCCATATGAGGATAATTCCCCATAAAATTAGCTGTAATAGGTACATTCGGAGTTATTTCTCTTATTGGCTGTATTTCATTTTTATAAAAATCTATAGTCTGATATGTAACAAACCTCTTCCAATCAAGATTAAGCCCATGTATAGACACTTCACCATGCTCTGAAGGACTTTCAATTTGTGACCAGCTTGTATATTTATGACTCCAAAAGCCTGTCCACCATGCTTTATTAAGTTTATCCAAATCATTATCATATTTATCCTTCAACCAATTTCTAAATGCCTCCTGACATAATTCACAATGACATTCACCACCATATTCATTTGAAATATGCCACATGATTAGAGCTGGATGATTCTTATACCTTTCTGCAAGGATTCTATTAATTTCTTTAGTCTTCTTTCTATACAAAGGTGATGTAAAACAATGATTATGTCTTTGCCCATGAATGTTTCTGATTCTATCACCATTTACTCTTAAAATTTCAGGATATTTTTCTGACATCCATGCTGGTCTTGCTCCACTTGGTGTAGCAAGAATCACATTAATATTGTTTTCTGCCATATCATCCATTATTTTATCAAGCCATTCAAATGTATATCTGCCTTCTTCTGGTTCAATTGCACTCCAGCCGAAAATATTTATAGAAACACAATTGCATCCTGCTAGCTTCATCAAACGTATGTCTTCTTTTAAAACTTCTGGATAATCCAGCCATTGATCTGGATTATAGTCTCCCCCATGTAAAAACTGAGTTACTTTTTTATTAAAAAATTCATTCTTCAATTATATCCCCCTCAATTTAACTGATATATCATTTTACTGATCCAATCATGCCTGCTACAAAATGTTTCTGCATTGTGAAAAATACAATTGCTGTTGGCAATGTTGCTATTACTATACTCATCATAATCATTCCATAATCTGGTGTATAACTTGAAGCAAATGTAGAAATAACTAATGGTACTGTTCTCTTTTCTGGTGTCTGTAACACAAGTAATGGCCACAAATAATTATTCCAGCTTGTCATAAAGGTTATTATTGCACCAGCCGCATAGGTATTTTTCATAGTAGGTACATACATCTTAAAAAATATTGCAAGCTCTCCTAATCCATCAATTCTTGCTGCCTCTAATATATCCTTTGGAAAGGATTTAGTGTTCTGTCTGAAGAAAAATATAAGAAATGCTGTTGATATGCTGGGTAAAATAATAGCTGCATAAGAATTCAACCCCATAAATGTTCCATTAAATGCCCCAAAAAACTTATAAAGTGGTATCATTAATGCTGAAAATGGAATCATCATAGATAATAAAAGTATTGAAAAAACCTTATCCCTTGCCGGAGTCCTGAATATCTCAAATCCATATCCTGCAATAGATGATATTATTAACGCCAAAACTGTTGTTATGACTGCAATTATTGCTGAATTAATGAGTGAATTTACAAATCCTAAATCTGAACTCAATAAATTATTTAGATTTGTCATTAAGTTGCTTCCTATTGTTAATTTGCCTCTTGTTACATCAACAGATTTATTTGTTGCACTTACTATCATCCAGAAAAATGGAAAGATAGATATAAATGATGCTATTCCTAAAAATATATATTTTGTAATCATTGATTTTTTAAGCTTCCTCTTATTCATTTCTATCTCCTCCTATTTTGAATTGAATTAATGATAATATTACTATCATTATAACTACAACATATGCTACTGCTGCTGCATAACCAAAGTTAGGTGTATATGTGAAACATAAATTATATATATAATGAGAAATTGTTGTTGTAGCATTCGCAGGTCCACCTTTTGTAATATTCATAACTTCATCAAATAGCTGTAATGTTCCAATAGTTGAAGTTATAGTAGTAAACAAAATAATAGGCTTTAAAAGAGGAACTGTTATCTTAGTAAATTTTTTAAAAGGAGAAGCTCCATCAATATCTGCTGCTTCATATATAGATGGATCGATATTCTGTAATCCTGATAAATAAAAAATCATATTATATCCAGTCCATCTCCATGTTATTGCAATTATTATTAATATTTTAGCCCAGAATGGATCTGTTACCCATTCTATAGGTCCTGAAATTATATGCAATGCAAGAAGAAGCCTATTTACTAATCCATCTGAAGCAAATATGCTTTTCATAATTATAGAATAAGCAACTAATGAGGTTACACAAGGCAAAAAGATAGAAGTCCTAAAAAATCCTTTAAATTTTAATTTTGAATCATTTAAGGCATTTGCAATTATAAGTGCTAAGACAATCATAATTGGAACCTGGACTATCAAATATAAAAATGTATTTCCAACTGCCTTTTTAAATGTATCATCAGTAATAAGCCGTTTATAATTATTAAGGCCAACAAATTTTAAATTATTGCCCATTCCAGACTGAAATGAAGTTATTAATGACTGAACTGTTGGATAAAATACAAATAATGTTATAAAAATTATACTTAATGATACAAAGCCCCATCCCCATTTATTAGTTTTACTTTCTATTCCGTGGTTTGCTTTCTGATATGCTCGCATCATATTTTTCAACTCCTTTTTTTATAAAACCACCTGGCAAATATATTATTTTTATTTGACAAGTGGTTTCTAATTTTAGTCTTATTCCAGATTAAGTTTTATAGACTTATCTGAAATAAATACACTTAACCCTGTACTGATGCATCTGCCTGAACTTGTGCATTATTAAGCACTTCATCAATATCTCCTCCTGCAATTATAGATTGAAGCGCTTCCGCAACAATATTCTCTAATGCATAGGTATTAAGTCCATAGTTAACACTCTTAATATCCTTAGCCCATTTTGAAAAATCTTCAAATATTTTTTGTCCTCCAAAGAATTCAGATTCGCAATGATAATTTTCACTTTCACTTGCCGATTTTAAAGTACTTACTAAATTTATTTCTTTAACTAAGTCATTCATTAAGTCATCACTTGAAGCAAAAGTTTCCTTCAAGAAATCTGCTGCTAAATCTGAATTTCCAACCTTGTCCAAAACATACCAGCTGCTTCCACCACTATTTGAAGCATTTATTGATTCTGGATTACTTCCCATTCTAGGAATAGGAGCCATTGCCCATTTTCCACTTTGATCTTCTGCTACCTGAATTGAAGATGAAACCCAGCATCCATTTGCAGCACATGCAACTTCACCACTTTGGAATGTCTTTATATATGCATCCCATCCTGATATCTGCTTAGCAATGCCTGAATCCACAATTTCCTTATATATTTCTACAGCATCTCTTAAAGCTTCATTGTTGCTTATACTTGGTTTACCATCCTTATCAGAATACCAGCTTCCTGCTGACTGCATCATCATCTTTATTTCATATAAACTATTAGGATCTATGCTGATCATTTTCTTACCAGTCTTTTCTGTAACTGCTTTACCTATTTCAATAAATTTTTCCCATGTAATATTCTGCATATCTTCCTTTGTATATCCTGCCTGCTCTATGTAATCTGTTCTATAGAATAAAGCTGCTACACCACTGTCAAAAGGTACTCCATATACTTTATCTCCTTCTGTCATAAATCCAAGCTTATAATCCATAAATTTTGCTGGCTCTATATAACTGCTTAAATCTTTAATCTCACCTGGATATGATAATAAATAATTTTGTATCTTATAATCCTCTATAAGTGCAATATTAGGTAATCCTTCATAAGTTCCTGATGACAGACCTGTATTCAATTTTTGAACAACATCATCTTGTGCCATACATACAATATTGATATTTACATCAGGATGATTTTTTAAATATCTTTCTTTTGCAGCATTAAGCGCTTTGATATTAAATGTTTCATCCCATGCCCAGACAGTAATCGTGTTATCGTCACTATTAGATTTACCTGAAGAACTATTCTGTGATGAAGCTCCGCATCCGCATATTCCAACTGCTAACATTCCTGAAACAGCCAATGCCATTATTTTTTTTAATTTCATAATCCAATCCCCCTTAATTTTCAATTACAATTCCATTATTGTAATATTATTCCAATACTTCTACATTATATCACTCAATTTCTATTTATACCATTACCATTTTTGTTATATTTAGTATATTTTTCATATATTTGTGATTTTTCCTGATTATAATTTTAAAATATAGTATATAAATTTTATTTTTAATCTAAAATTCTACCAAAATCTTTATTTACAAAAAAAATAGAGCTGATCAACTAGTCAGCTCTATCATATTCAAATGTACTATCTATCTTACATATTTAATTATTCCTTCTCTTCTTTCGGGTGCAGGACCTTGATGTGCTGGATATCCTATAGCAGCCATTCCCCACACAATATGATTTTTAGGTATTCCTAAATCATTTAAAAGATTCCTTACTCTTTCATTATCACAAATAGTTTTTAACTGATTAATCCAGCATGATCCTATTCCCAGTGAATTTGCCATTAAGAATATATTTTCTAATGCACATGAACAATCAGCTAATCCATTAGTATTATCTCTTTCATTTGAAAGCATTATTAATGTTGGAGGAGCATAAAAATTATATCCTTCATCTCTGCCAAGCTCTTCTCTTATAACCTTAGCAAGTTCTTTTAATTTTTCTTTATTCTGCACAACTGTAAACTGCCAGCTCTGTCTGTTCATTCCACTTGGTGCATAAATCCCTGCTTTTAAAATAACTTCTAATTCCTCGTCTTTTATCTGTTCATTTTTGAATGATCGTACACTTCTTCTAGTTAAAATATTATTTAATACTTCATTCATACTGTATATCCTCCATTTATTTACTAAATATTTTCTCAACTTTATGCGCTATTCTTTTACCAAAAATTCTTGCATTCTCATCTTCATTTTCAGATATTTCATTTATATGAACGTAACCAATATGAGTTTTAGGCTTTCCAAACGCTACTCCTCCTGAATAAACCATCATTCCTTTTACCAATAAGTGATTTACTATAGTAAGAAGTGCTATATCTGCTCCACCAGCAATTGAATTTGCAGTTGAAAAGACTGCCCCTATCTTTCCTTCTAAATTATATTCAGTAGATTCATCTATCCACTTTTTAAGCTCCCATGAAATATTAGCATAATAAGTTGGAGTTCCAAAGATTACTGCTTCTGAATTATTGATGAAATCTTTATCTATTTGTCCTTCTTCTCTTAAATTCATAGTCTTTACTTCAATTCCATTAACTCTTTTGATGCCTTCTTCTATTAATTTTGCTACTCTTTCTGTCTTTCCTGTTCTACTGCTATAAACTATTGATATTTTCATTTTATAATCCCCCAATTTTGTATAAATAAATCATTAAAGTTATAATTTGTATTTGTTTTTATTTTACCATTATAAAAACGAACTTCCAACTTTAATTATTTGTGAATAGATAAAAGAAGTTCCCTTAAAATCTTACATGCTAAAGCTGTTGAACTTCCACTTTGATCATAAATTGGCGAAAGTTCATTCACATCCATTCCTACTATATTTAAAGTCGATATTTTTAATATTGCTCCTAAGAGTTCCATGAATGTTACTCCACCTGCTTCGGGTGTACCTGTTCCTGGAAATACTGAAGGATCAAGTACATCAAGATCAAGAGTAAAATAAACTGGTTTTCCTTTTAATTTTTCTATTACTTCCTCTAAGCCATTGAAATTAAATTTATTAGTAAAAACATGATCTCTTCCCCAATAAATTTCATTTCTGTCCCCTGATCTTATTCCAAATTGAAATATTTTATTATCTCCAACAATGTCCCATACCCTGTGCATAACTGTTGCATGTGATAATTCCTGTCCTAAATATTCATCTCTCAAATCTGCATGAGCATCAAAATGTATGACATGGATATCTGGATATTTTTCTGCCACAGCCCTGAATGCTCCAAGAGTAACTAAATGTTCTCCCCCAATCATGCATGGTATTTTATTATCATTTACTATTTTTGATGTAAATTCCTCTATATCATTTAATGCACTTTCAGGACTTCCAAATCTAAGTTCTAAATCTCCTCCATCAAAAACTTTTATATCTTCCAAATCCTTATCCTGATATGTACTATAAGTTTCTATGCCAAAAGATTCACTTCTCATTGCCTTGCTTGCAAACCTTGTTCCAGGCCTGAAAGATGTTGTTGAATCAAATGGTGCTCCAAAAATAACAATCTTTGATTCTTCATACTCATTGTCACATCCTATAAATGTTTCAATATTTTTATCCATATATATTCCTCCTGACTTACACTCTTATATGAAATCATTAAGATAATCTTCCTTTAAAATCTTCATATCCAAATTTTTTGACTATTTCTATTCCATTTTCATCACTATATTTAACTATTGAAGGTAAATTAATACCGTTAAATGTGTTATTCTTAACCATAGAGTATATGGCCATATCACAGAAAACTAATCTATCACCAGCTTTTAATGGTTTCTTAAATGAATAATCTCCTATAATATCTCCAGCAAGGCATGTTGGTCCTCCAAATCTATAAGTATATTCGTATTCTCCTGGATTTCCTGCTCCAATAATATTAGGTCTGTATGGCATTTCAAGTACATCAGGCATATGGCATGCTGCTGAAGTATCCAGTATTGCAATATTCATTCCATTTTTTATAACATCAAGGACTGTACTTATAAGAAATCCACTATTTAATGCAACTGCTTCACCTGGTTCAAGATATATATCAATATTATATTTGTTCTTCATATATAATATTGAATCTATTAATGTATCTATATCATAGTCATCCCTTGTTATGTGATGTCCACCGCCAAAGTTCAGCCATTTCATATTCTTTATATACTCTCCAAACTTTTTATCTACAACTTCAATAGTACGTGCTAATGTATCTGAATTCTGTTCACACATAGTATGAAAATGCAATCCATCTATTCCCTCCAGCTCATCTGGTTCAAAATTTGCTAAAGTAACGCCCATTCTTGAATTTTTAAAGCATGGATTATATATATCCGTTTCAATTTCTGAATATTCAGGATTAATTCTTATACCACATTCTATTTTCTTTTCTTTATAGTTTCTAACCCTATCCCTGTATAATTTCCACTGACTAAAAGAGTTAAAAACAATGTGATCTGAATACTTCATTATTTCATCAAATTCATCTTCTCTATAAGCTGGAGAAAATATATGAACCTGTTTACCCATTTCTTCATATCCAAGCCTTGCTTCAAATAATGAACTTGATGTAACACCATTTAAATATCTGCCTATTAGTGGAAATGTAGAAAACATTGAAAATGCTTTTGTTGCAAGAATAATCTGTGCACCACTCCTCTTTTGAACATTATCTAAAATCTCAAGATTTTTCTTTAAAAGCCTTTCATCTACAAGATAACATGGTGATGGCAGCTTATTTATATCAATATTATTTAACAAAACATATCCTCCATTTCAGTTAAAGTTTAATAATAAAAAAAGTGGCTGAGCCACTTTTTTTATTAACATATATCAGTTAGTAATCAGCTTTTACATAAAACCATTATCAGATTTAACCTATTTGATTAATGTTGGATTAAAGTCTTCAATCCAAGGTAATCCCCATTTATTTAATTCTTCCATAAATGGATCCGGGTCAAATTCTTCTATATTATGAACACCTGGCTTATTCCATAATCCTTTTAATATCATGCTTGCACCAATCATGGCTGGAACACCTGTTGTATATGAAATAGCCTGTGATCCAACTTCCTTATAGCATTCCTGGTGATCACATACATTATATACATAATAAGTCTTAGGCTTGCCATCTTTAATTCCCTGGAATATGCATCCTATATTAGTTTTACCTTTAGTTCTTGGACCAAGTGATGCTGGATCTGGTAAAACTGCTTTTAAGAATTGTAATGGAACTATCTTCTTTCCTTCAAATTCAATTGGTTCAATTGAAGTCATTCCTACATTTTCAAGCACTCTTAAATGAGTAAGATATTTTTCTGAAAATGTCATCCAGAATCTTATTCTCTTTATGCCTTTGATGTTTAATCCTAATGATTCTAATTCTTCATGATGTAATAGGTAAATATCCTTTGGTCCTATTTGTGGTAAATCATAAACTTCCTTTAATTCAAGAGGTTCAGTTTCAACCCATTTACCATATTCCCAGTAGCTTCCTTTTGCAGTTATTTCTCTTATGTTGATTTCAGGATTAAAGTTAGTTGCAAATGGATATCCATGATCTCCTGCATTTGCATCTACTATATCTATATAATGAATTTCATCAAAGTAATGCTTTTGAGCATATGCACTGAATACTCCTGTTACCCCTGGATCAAATCCACTTCCAAGCAATGCTGTAATACCAGCCTTTTCAAACTTTTCTCTATATGCCCACTGCCACTTATATTCAAATTTAGCTGTATCAAGTGGTTCATAATTTGCTGTATCAACATAATGAACCTTTGTTGCTAAGCAGGCATCCATAATAGTTAAATCCTGATATGGAAGGGCAAGATTGATTACTACATCTGGTTTAAAATTGTTTATTAATGCAATCAATTCATCAACATTATCAGCATCAACTTTAGCTGTTTGAATTTTTGTTTTTCCGCCTTGTAACTTTTCTTTTAAAGCATCACATTTAGATAAAGTTCTGCTTGCAATGCAGATTTCTTCGAATACTTCTGAATTTTGACAACATTTATGAACTGCAACACTTGCAACTCCACCTGCACCAATTATTAAAGCTCTTCCCATTTTT
>JBJEJM010000121.1:9932-13856 GCA_051878075.1 Clostridium sp.
TTTGATTCCAAAATATCTATCCGTTGAAATTCAGTTTGTTCACTATGTAATTGCTTTTCAACTTTAATTGAAAACCTGACATTTTCTGTATGCTGTTCTGTATACCAAAGTTCCATTCCCATAATATTTCTATATGAAAGCCAGATTATCAGCCATAGCTTAAACAAAGCATTAGCTGCTGATTTCTGACTAACAGGCTCCTCCCTCCACAATATTTATATTTTCAATTTTTATATCTTCAGTTCCAGTCAAGAAACATCCCTTTTCTTTTGCATAATTTATATAATCAAGTATCTCTGCTGTTATCTTTTCTCCTGGTGATAAAATAGGGATTCCAGGTGGATAACACATTACAAATTCAGCACATATCTTTCCATTACTTTTATCCATTGGAACAGATTTTTTAGCAGAATAAAATGCTTCCTGTGGAGTAAGAACAACCTCTGGATTTATATATTCATGATCAAACATTCCAGCCTTATTTTTTGAATGAATCCTTTTTATTTCATACAAAGCTGATATCAATCTTTCTATAGTAAGTTCCCTGTCTCCAACTGAAATTATAGCCAGAATGTTTGCAATATCTCCAAATTCAATTTGTATCCCATATTCATCTCTTAATATGTCATATACCTCTATTCCTGCAAGACCTATATCTCTTGTAAATATTGAAAGCTTTGTCCTGTCAAAATCAAAGACTTCATCATTGTCAATAAGTTCTTCACTAAAAGCATAGTATCCGCCAATTTTATTTATCTCATCTCTTGCATACTGTGCAAGATTCATAACTTTTTTAAAAATTTCTTTTCCATTAAGAACTAAATCCCTTCTCGCTAAATCTAAAGAAGACATTAATAAATAAGAGCCACTTGTTGTCTGTGTAAGATTTATAATCTGACGAACATATCCAGCATGTAAATTACAATTAAGTAATAAAAAGGAGCTTTGAGTCAAAGATCCTCCTGTCTTATGCATGCTGACTGCTGCCATATCTGCACCTGCTGCCATTGCAGATATGGGCATATTTTCACCAAAATAAAAATGTGTTCCATGTGCTTCATCTACAAGTACATACATTCCATGCTCATGAGCTAATTCTGTGATTTTCTTTAAATTTGAGCATATTCCATAATAAGTTGGATTATTTACTAACACTGCTTTGGCATCTGGATTCTCTTTGATTGTCTTTTCTACATCCTTAACACTCATTCCAAGTGGAATTCCTAATTTTTTATTGACTCCAGGATTTATATAAACTGGTATTGCACCACTTATAACAAGAGCATTAATAGCACTTCTATGAACATTACGTGGCATTATTATTTTTTCGCCCTTTTTGCATACACTCATAACCATAGCTTGTACAGCTGATGTTGTTCCATTAACCATAAAAAAAGCATGTTTAGCTCCAAATGAATCTGCTGCAAGCTCTTCAGCTTCTTTTATAACTGATACTGGGTGGCATAGGTTGTCCAATGGTTTCATAGAATTTACATCAACTGAAACACATTTTTCTCCCAAAAATTCTTTAAGCATTGGATTTCCTCTTCCCTGCTTATGACCTGGAACATCAAAGGGAACAACTCTTGCTTTTTTATAAGCCATTAGAGCCTCATAAATAGGTGCTTTTGAATGTTTTTCTTTATCTTTTCCTTCAGAAGATAAGCTCTTATCATCATTTTCTCTTTTTTCTAATTCTTCTTTTTTTTCATTCATGCTGCTCATCTCCTAATCATATATATTAGTTCCACTAAATATCTCTATCATCTCTTTACGGAGATTATTTTCTATTTCAAGTCTCTGCTTAGGTTTAATTTCATATACATCCCTATTAAAAAGATAATTTTGAAGCTCAATATCTTTTATAAGCATCTTAGTATGAAATAAATTTGCTTGATACACATTAATATCAACAGCATCATATTTTTTCAATGTTTCTTTATCAATATAATCCTGTATTGATGTTATCTTATGATCCATAAACAGTTTTTTCCCATTAACATCCCGTGTAAATCCCCTTATACGATAATCTGTAGTTATAATATCTGAATCAAAACTTCCAATAAGGTAGTTTAATGCATTTAAAGGTGATACCTCTCCACAGGTTGATACATCAATATCTACACGAAAAGTAGCTATTGAGTTATGTGGATGATATTCAGGATAAGTATGGACTGTTACATGGCTCTTATCTAAATGTGCAAGTACCGTATCTCTTCCATTATGCATATTAATTATCTTATCTGCCGACAATTCATCACACATTCTGCTTTTCATAGCTTCTTCTGCTATCAAAATTGTCACACTTGCACCCTGCGGTTCATAATCCTGTTTTGATATATTGAGGACATGAGCCCCAATAATATCAGTTACATCACATAAAATTTTTGTAAGTCTTTCTGAATTGTACTGCTCATCAATATAAGCAATATAGTCCTTTTGCTCTCGCTCACTTTTTGCATAGCATACATCATAGATGTTGAAGCTAAGTGTCTTTGTGAGGTTGTTAAAGCCGTATAACTTCAGCTTGTTTTCCAACCCTAACATCACAGCCTTTCTAATCAATATTATTTTTAAATTTTAGTGATTACTATATACTATTTTTTCAGTTTAGTATTTATAACCTTACTATTACTTAACTCTCAGTTTAGTTTTTCTTATCTTTTGACATTGTACTATATTTATTATAAAAATTCTACTAATTTTTTATATTTTTAAATTATTGATACTTTATTAATTTAAGCAAATATTAATTTTATTTTAATAAATATTGTTTAAAATATTTCATATATTATTAATTTATAACAAATATACTTCTAAATTATACCACTTATTCACAGATATATTTTTTTAAATACAAAAATATTTTTTTTATAAATAATCATTAATATTAATTTTAATCATTTCAAAAATTCAAAAACTTCATAAAAAAACTATAAAAAATTAATTTTTTAATTAATTTTTTATAGTTTAAAATAAATTATATTTAACCAGCTAAACTTATATTATATTATGATTGGTATTATTTTTACTTAAAAATGCTGTATCACCTTTTCTCGCAAGAAGAATTCCACCGGCTATTGCTGTAAAAGGTGCAACTGTAACTAAACCAAAGCTTCCTATTAAAGTGTGGAGTATTTCTGATGAAACATATTTCAAATTTAATATATTTATTATTGGGGTACCTTGTGCCACAAATACCATAAGTAATCCTATATATCCACCAGAATAGGCTAAAAGAAGAGTTGTCATCATAGTTCCCATAATAGAACGCCCCACATTTATTCCTGATTTAACTGCTTCTGCTTTAGTTATATCAGGCTTTTTTTTCACAATTTCCGCTACTGCTGATGTTATATCTACCGCAACATCCATAACTGCCCCTGATGATGCTATAAATATACTTGCAATAAATATTTCTGTAAGATTAAGATTTTCATATCCAGAATAAAGTAGTGTTTCTGAATATGACATTACCGCACCATGAATTTTAAATTTACTTACAAAGAATAATGCCATAAAACAAGTTACTGTACTTCCTGCCAAAGCCCCGATAATTGCTGATAAAGATTTTTTATCTACTCCATAAACTAATCCGATTATCAAACAAGTAAATATAATTGTCGTTGTCATACCTACTATAATTGGATTATACCCCTCCAAAAATAAAGGTATCAATAATTTCCACATTGCAAGTACTGTCAATATAAATGATAATATTGCTTTTACCCCAACCATACCAGAGAATCCTACAAGAACTGCTACAAATATAACTACAAGAATAATTTCATAATTAATTCTATAATGATCTACTAGTGTTACAAGTCTTATTTCGTCACCAGTATAATCTATAGTTATAAGTGCTTTGTCTCCACTTTCAAACATCTTATCTCGTTCAAGCGAACCTGACAATCTATTGCTTCC
>JBJEJM010000121.1:13956-20123 GCA_051878075.1 Clostridium sp.
CATTATTCTCCTCTTTTATTGTACTTTTGTAATAGCTTTAAGTTTTGCAAACACATCTGTATTGTCATAATATCCGCCAAATAAATCCTGTCCTACACCTTTAGCCATTAATGCTACTGGAATTCCTGTATGACAGTATGAACTATATGATACTCCTGACTTATTATTCAATACATGTGTAAGTGTAACTGTAAATGGTTCGTATGATCCATACATAACTGTTTCATTTTGATCTAAATTTCTATCCTTTTTCTCAATCATACTTTTTTCATAAGCGTTTTTTATCTTTTCTTCTTCCAATTCTGTTAAGACCATTCCTCCATTTGTTGATTCACCTTCTGATCCTGCTCTCTTTAATCCAAATAATGTTTCAACGTCTTTCATTGCATCATCAAATGATGTTTTATTTTTTCTATATTGCGATACATATCTATCAAAATCAGTATATGATATCTTTTGATTTGATAAATTTTGAAGATGTGTATCATAACTAGTTCCTGCAAACCCTAATGTAAGTCCTCCTGTTTCATGGTCTCCAGTGACTAATATTAAAGTTTCATCAGGATGATCATTATAGAATTTTACAGCTTCCTCAACAGCATCACTAAATGCATTTGTATCATGTATTCCTGAAGCAGCATCATTGGCATGACCTGCCCAGTCAATTTTACCACCTTCAACCATCATGAAAAATCCCTTATCATTATCTAAAAGTTCAATTCCTTTTCTAGTATAGTCTGATAATGTAAGTTCATCTTCTTTTCTATCTATAGAGTATTTTAATGCTCCACTTTCATTTTCTACTTGATTATCTGGACATATTGCAATTACCTTTTCATCACCATTTTTTAAATTTTTTATTTCATCACTTGTATCTGCAATCTTAAATCCTTTTTCTTCTGCTAATTGCACAATAGGAGTTTTTCTTTCTTCTTTAACTTCCTTTGAATTATCTGATAAGAATTTTCCTCCTGCAAAATAATCAAAATTGCTATCTATAAGCTGAAGCCCCATGTCATAATATTTGCTTCTTGATGGCACGTGGGCATAATAAGCCCCTGGTGTCGCATGATCCAAATTAACAGAAGTAACTATACCAACTTTATATCCTAATTGATTCTTTAATTTTTCTGTAATTGTTTCATACTTTTTTGTTTTTGTTTCATCCATATTGATTACACTGCTTAGTGTTTTTTCTCCTGTAGAAAGTGATGTTGCTGTTGAAGCTGAGTCAGGGCATATAGATGTAGAATCATATGTTGTTACTGTTCCTGCTATTGGAAAATTCATAAATGATAGCTTTTCTTGTGTTGGATATTTACCTTCCTCTGCATTAATAACTCCATTCTTCTGAACACCATTGTAATATTGTGCAGCTTGAATTTGTGGATAACTCATACCATCTCCAATAAACATAAAGATATATTTAGGTGTTTTGCCTTTCCATGTTGCTGTTGAAGCTGATGCCACCTGCATACCTTTTGGTTTTGTAATGGTAAATGCTCCATAACCCAAACCTCCTATCAGGGTTAGGGTCATGATAGTTCCCATTATTCTTTTGGCTGTTTTATTCATTTATTTTACCCCCTACACTTATAGTTAAGTTGATGAAAGCCATACTCTTGTAAATTCAAACTTTTTCTGCCTTCACATAGCATTATAAGTTTAAATAGTTAAATCAATTTTATATGTATGTAAAAAATACTTTTCACTTTGTTAATTTATTTTAACATATGATATTTTTCCCTTAATTACATACTTCTATTCAAAAAAATAAAATTTCAATAGAGCAGCACTAAGTTAATAGTAAACTTAGTGCTGCTCTATTGAAATTTTAATAATTATTTTATTTATTATTTCTCATTGCTCTTTCTTTTACAAATTTATTATATTCTTCTATAGGGTATGTCTGTGGCTCTCTTACTTCTTCTAAGAAATGTGATGCTTCTGCATCTGAATTGCTAAATGCTAAAACTGATTTATACATTTCTATAGCTTTATTATAATCTCTATATTCATCCTTTGGCACATATGCTCCCATATGCCATCTTATCATAAGACATTCTTCTAATGTTAATTTAACAAACTGCTGTAATAATATTACACTTTTTTCACCATGGCCTAAAGGAACTGTTTCATTTATTTCATAAGAAGCATAACCAATCCACTTTCCTGTAATTTCATCTTTTTTTAATCTCATAGTCTTTTCATAAATATTACACTTACAAAGATCATGTAAATATCCAGTTAAGTATATAGTATCATTACTTAATCCTAAACTATACTGCTTATTTTTTTGAAGCATCAGCTCAACTACATTATCAGAGTGTACAGCTAATCCTCCATCAAAATTTGAATGATATTTTGTTGAAGCTGGGGCAATAAAATAATCTGTTCTTTCCAATAAATATTTTATTAAGTCTTCTATTCCCTCTCGTTTTACAGATCTTAACCTTTCGATTATTTTGTCCTGCATATCCTGTCTATCTTGAACTTCTTTTGCTTTAGTCAATTCCTTTAAATCCTTCAAATCACTCATCATTAATCTCCTTGCATTTTTTTAAATTTTCACTGCTAATATACTTTAAATGTTTTTATTATCTACCTAATTAATATATAGTATTATATATACAATATGATTTTATCACTTCATTATGTAAGTGTAAAAATAATTTATCTAATCGACATCATTCAACATATTATGAATAATATTTATTATATACATATTAATATTCCACTGGAAATTTTATAATAATTTCATGTAAAATAGTTTTTTATAATTTAAATTTTATTTTATTATAAAATATATTTTTCCCATATAATGTGTATACTAAATAAATTTATTTATAGATAAATAATCTGTTATTTTAGAATTTTATAAATTAAATAAAATTTAATTTATAAACTTTTATTTTTTATCATATTAAATAGTGTAGTTTTATCAATTTAATATATATTATTTTTAGATAATTTACGACATTTTTTCAAAGAAACTAATTATATAATTTTATTCATAGATATTTTTTTAAATTAATGTTATTTTAAAATTATTTGCACTATCCTTTAAAAAAAGAGGTTGCCACATTAAAGATTTTATATACCATATATAGTGTTCTAGTTTAATTATTAAATGCTATACTTAGTATAAATCTTTATGTGATAACCTCTTTTTAAGTTATATATTATTTGTTAAGCATTGCTGCTCCTATTAACCCTGCATCATTTCCAAGACTTGCTATCTTGATTTCTGATCTTAAATCTCCACCATATGCTAATTTCTTAACTCTTTCTTTTAAAGGAACTGTTAAGTTTTCACCTTGCTTACATACTCCTCCACCTAAAAGAATAGCTTCTGGCTTAAATATATTAGCGATATTAGCAATACCAACTGCTAAATAATCTAAATATTCTTCAATAACTTCATGACCTGCTTTATCTCCAGCTTGATCTGCATCAAATGGAATTTTTGCAGTCATTTTTTCAACATCACCTTCTACTAGTTTGTATAAAAGTGAATCTTTATTAGCTTCTGCTTTCTTTTGTGCAGCAAGAATTAAAGCACTGGCAGAAGAATATGCTTCAAAACATCCTTTGTTACCACAGCTGCATTGTCTTCCATTAACTTCTATAATATGATGTCCAAGTTCAGCTCCACCTGGATAGAACCCTGAGAATATCTTTCCTCCGATGATGATTCCACCACCAACTCCAGTTCCAAGAGTTACTACAATAGCATCAGAACATCCTTTAGCACTACCTGCAGCAACTTCTCCTAGTGCAGCACTATCAGCATCATTAGCCATTTTTATTTCATAATCTATTTTTCCTTTTGCATATTCTCTTACGTTGAAATTATCTATTTTTATGTTATTTGAGTATACAATAACTCCATTTTTATCATCAATTGTTCCTGGAATTCCAATTCCTATACCTTTTAAATTTGTTTTGTCCAATTTGAATTCATTTATAAGTTCATTACACATATCAAAAATATCATCGAAAATAGGTTCAACGCCTCTTTCTTTTAAAGTTGGTCTGCTTATTGATTTTATTATCTTACCATCTTCCTCAACTAAACCTACAACAATATTTGTTCCGCCTAAATCAACACCAATATAATTCATTTTGTAATTCTCCTTATCTTCATTATTTTTAACGATCAATATCAGCATACTTGCCTTAATCATATCTATTTTCTAGATTACATTAAAGCCTTTCTTTCTATTTACATAATCATTATACCATATAATAACTTGTATACAATTACACTCTTATATTTTTAATTATTATTTTTATCTTTTTGTGCATCTATTTTCTTATTTTTTTCCTTGTCTTTTTTCTTATCTTTTTTCGAATTTGAAGCTGAATCATTACTTTCTACCATACTTGCTTTTTCATCATCTTCTTTTTTATAAATAGTATCGCCAAGCTTTCCTATATTCTTATCATCTTCTTTTTTATAAATAATATCGCCAAGCTTTCCTATATTCTTATCATTATCGCTATTCTTACTACTTTCAATAAGCTTTGGCTCATTCTCTGGACTTACCATTTTCCCATCTTCATCCAGCTTAAATTCACATCCATGTTCAACTATAATTGAATTTTTCTGCATAACTCCATCTTCATCAAAATAATACCATCCATCATCAATTTTTGCCCATCCTTTTACCTTGTCATTATCTTCATTATAATAATACCACTTGACTTCACCTTTTCTCCATGATGGATTATGTTCCCTGAAATCATCATTTGATGGTTCTGGTTTCTCATTATTTTCTTCTGTAACTTCTTTAATCTGATACTGATCACTAATTGCTGGTTTACTTTCCTGCTGACTATCATCTATATTTTTAAATGTATTTTTTAATGTAGTATTCTGCTCTTCTTTTCCAGACCATATTCCATCATTATTAAGTACATACTCATTATCAGAAAAATATTCATTTAAATTATAAACTGTATATCGATTTTTTACCTTTTTATTTTCCTTATCATCGTATGTTTCTTTTATTAACACATTTCCAAATTCAGCCATATGAATAGTAATAATACTATCATTTCCATACTCTTTGAATAACTCCATGATAATATCAGGTCCATCATTTTTTAATTTTGCAAAATAAATTTTACTATTACTTTCATCATCATTTTTTTTAACAATAACACAGTCACTATAATAACGATCATATTCACATATATTGATGTTACTTGTTTTTTCACTTTCATTATCTGATATGGAGTATCTTCCTATATTAAATTCGTTATTTTTAAATTTCTTCAAGTTCTCTAATCCATATTCAAATCCCTGTCCAATATATACTTTTCCATTATTGCAGAATGAATAATTTAATTCTTCATTTTCATCTACTTTATCTCCAAAATTAAATTCACCATAATCTTCTAACGTAAACTGATTATCATTTAAATTTATTTTTCTTATAGTATTATCATTATCTATACAATAAAAATTATTACTTTCATTATCATAAAAAATTTCTTGAATATCATTGCTATTATCAGCATTACAACTATAATATTCCTTATTATCAATATCATATAATATGTATATTTTTTCTTTTTCATCATTCTTTATAAAGAAAAAATAATCACTATTTCCTGATACAGGTTTACATATAATGTTATCATCCTGATCGTCAAATAATAATGTATCTTCCCCTGTAATCCAATTAAAACATCTGTTACCACAAAATATTTTTTCTCCATATACATTTATGTGCTTATTAATATAGTAATCAGGGAGCTGTATTCCTGTTTTTTCTGTAGTTCCATCTTCTTTTAAAGTTAAAATATCTTTTTCATATGAACTTTTTTCATCGCTACAAATGTACTTTAACAAATATATTTTTTCGTTTTTATAACCAAGAGGTATTTCAATATCATTTTCATCACATTCATTTTCTATTTTCATAATGCTTTTTATATTATTTAAACTTACATCATTGTTTAAAATTTCAGACTCTTCTTTACCATTTTTGAAAATAATAAAATATGCTATGCCACTAACTAAGATTATAAGTAAAATAATAATGCTGATAAGTTTCTTCATATAAATTCCCTTCCCTTATATTTAAAACAATCATAAATCAATATCACCAGTATAATACAAAGTTATTACATAATTGTTAAATAATATAATCACTCTA
>JBJEJM010000122.1:0-4370 GCA_051878075.1 Clostridium sp.
CATCCAGATAAAAGTCCAATAAATAAAGCAAATGTAAAAACAAGTATCAATATTCTATTTTTCTTCATATAAAATCCCCCTATAAATTAAATGCAAATTATTTGCATTTATTCATTTTAATACTAAATACATAAAATGTCAACGACTATGCAAATCATTCGCAAATTTATTAATCTTTTAAGACATGTCATACTGCTTGAATTAGAATCATAAATAATTTAGCAGCACAATATGTTTTATAAAGTTCAAAATATAACAAATAATGCAAATGTGAACTTAGTTCACATTTGCATTATTTATATGATTAATAATACTATTAGTATTACACATAATTTAAAATTCTTTATTCTTCAGTTCCCATACAACAATATTTTCATAAGGATTAGTCTTAGACAATCCAATCTTAGTTACTTTTCCACTGAAAATATTAAAATTCTTTTCTAATTCTTCAAATGCCAGGAATAATTCTTCTCTAGTCAGCTTTTTTGCAATAGTTGTATGAGGCATCCACTGAAATGGCATATAATATCTGCTAATTGATGTATTCTCTACTGAAGATATAACTTCATTGATATCTTTGCACAAATCGTGCAGATATCCATTCAATACTGGTGCCAAAAATAGAACTGATGATTTAAACACACCTATGGATGCCCACATTATACTCCTGCTTTCAAAATCTTTAATCTTTTTATTTAAGACTTTTATAATATTTTCTTCTTCTTTAGTCTGAAATGATGCAATAGTTATATGTGGTGGAACTTTATTATCAACCATAAATTTATTTCCGCTTTTTACTGCTGCTTTATTTATAAATCCCTGCAGTTTCTTTGATGATACATCATCAAAATATAAAGATACTAAATACATATTATCCTCCACTAAGCATTAAATGCTATATGTGTTTCCTATCAATTTTTTTCTTTCTATTATATCATCTTAATACTTCCATACAAAGTATTCTAATCACCATCATAAAAGAAAAGATATTTTTCATATTAATATTTAAAAAATAATAAACAGTTATTTATTGTTTTATAAATATTATGAAATTATAATGCGGGATTATTTATTACTCCGATAAATAATGGAATATTCTCCTTATCAGCAATTGCAAATATAAATGGTCTGTCTAGTACCATCTCATATGTCTTTTCACTATCTTCAAATGCGCATCCTATATCCATGACTATGTCACTAAATTCAGCTGCTTCACCACCATCTTCATCTATTGATACTGCTATCTCCTGCTTTATTTCTGAAACATGTAATCTATCATTTTCAGCAAATCTAGAAAAATCAGCATTTGGACTAAAAATGCTTCCAAGTCCCATTTTTTCTGCACAGTCATTTAAATCTAATTCCGATTTAAATTTAAACTTTGGAACCTCATAATATACTGAATGAATTTCTGCTTTATCTAATGATAATGAATTCAATGCTTCATATACCTTATTTGAATCATTTATTATATCATATGGTGAGATTCCCTCATCTGGCAAGATGAATATCATCTTATGTCCATTCTTAAAATCAAGACTGCTTGACTTATATCCATTTCCATTTTCATTAATTACAGTATCAAAATACTTATTCATAAAATCTACTTTAATAATCTTATCATTGCTTATCTTAAAATTTTTGCTATAGGTATCATTCTTATCAAATACATCTTCCCATCTATCTCTGAAATATACAGTATTGAATATATTCATTAAGTGTCCATCACTTGCTGCAACATGACTTGGATTATCATATCCAAGAAGTCCTCCTGTATTATCTGAAAGCCATCTGCTTATTTCTTCTGCTGTTTTTATACTTTGAAGATCACCTTTATTTATATCTGCTTTATATTTCTTTTCAATATTATTTAAAGTATCCTCATTAAATCTTAAAGTATCATTGTTATCATCTATCCATAGCGAACATGCAAGGATACACATGCCTATGCTGCTTTTGAATATTTCCTTTTTATAAAGTTTACTGCATTCTTCACTTAACTTATCAGCATTATTTATTTTTAAAATATTTAGGATATCCTTCTTGGTATCATTATCTGCACATTCACTCAATATTGATAATGAAATGTAAAAGCTTATTGGTGAATATGCTTCATTCTTATATTTATCAGATTTGCCCAATATCATTGAAGCAGAATCACATGAAAACTTAGTCAATCCTTCTGAGAATGTATAATTTTTATTCTTTCTGCTCTCACCTGGATTTACAGCATTGCTGCCGTCATCACATGTATTAACACATGCACCATTTGAATTTATCACAAATTTATCAATCACAGTATCATGAGCCATTGAACCATCTGAATTTAAGTAATACCATGTTCCCCTGTCATTGAGCCATCCTGTATGCATTTTTCCTTTTTCATCAAAATAATACCAGGTTCCTTCGATTTCTTTCCATCCAGTAGCCATGCTTCCACCATAATTTAAATAATACCATATTCCATTATCGTTAAGCCATCCTCTCTTCATAGCCCCATCAGAATCCATATAATACCATACTCCTTCAATATTATTCCACCCAGAAACCTTATTTCCTTCTTTATAAAAATACATAATACCATTAACTTTTTTCCATCCGTTCTTTGTAGAAGCCATCCTGCATTCTTCTGCTAAAGCCATCATACCCGATGCTGATTCAAGTACCATTGCCATTTTTTCAGTCTTCATTTTCATCACCTCTTGTACAACGCATATCAATCACTGTTTGTTTTACCTATTATTTACTTTGATAACTATAATATAATACAATTATTTTTTTTAATTTTAGTACCTGCATAAGACTACGTATATTAAATTTATTGGTATCACATAACTTATGGGCTATTATATTTTAATATTAAATTTTAAACTATAAATACAATTTCAATTATCGATGCATCTTACAGTAATTGTGAATTCCTTAATCCATATATGCAAAAAGCCTTAGGATTTCTGAATCTCAGATTTCCTAAGGCTATAATTAACATTTTTATTTCTTACCATTATCAGAAGCGCTTTCAGGTGAATTGCTGTTTTGTACTTTACTGTTGCTGCCTGATATCTTTTCTGAATCATGTGCTGATTTCTTTTCTTCATCAGTACCTGTATTCTGCTGTGAAGGAGGTTTAGTATCTGATTTACTTTCCTGATTTGTTTTCTTGTCTGATGTACTTGATGTACTATCTTTATCTGAATTTTCATTTTTCACATTAGATTTTGAAATATTTCCTGCTCCTGTTTTATCTTCTTCCTTCTTGCTGCTTTCACTGCTGTCTGACTTTTCATTATCCTGATTTGTTTTTTGACTATCAGTATTTTTATTATCACTTGTTTTTGTATCATAGCCTGATACCTGTAATGAATCTTTTGTATCTGATTTACTTTCATACTTATCAGTTGATTCTTCTACACTAGAACTTTTACTTTTATTTGTACTTGATGATGACTGTGTGCTTGAATTATCACCTGACATATTTGATGTAGATGAAGTCTTATACGTGTTTTTTTCATTAACATCACTCTTTTCATTGCTGTTTTGTGGCTGATTATTAATCTTATAATAATATTCAAATCCAAAAACACCTATGCATAATGTAAAAATAATTACTCCTGTTGCTATTAATGCTTTTTTCTTTAGAAATCTATTTTCTAAATCATATCCTTTTTCTCTTTGATTATTCTTGCATTCAAAAGAATTTCCTATACTATTATGCATAGTTGAAAATAATCCTGATAATCCATTCTTTTCACCACGATCTACTCTTTTGAAGTTTTCAGGTGATCTTAAAGTTATAATAGGTCTGCTATCATATCCATGATGATTTTCTACAAATAACTTTACTGTAAATTGATCATTCCTGCTTAAAAAAGGTATACTCACATTATAATCCTCTTCTTCATTTGAAATATCAAATTTTAATCCTCCAGTTATCCTGGCTTCATCAATCTTAAGATTATTCCAGGACTGCTTTTCCTGTATACATAAAGTAAGATTGTGAAGTGTTTTGTTTGATATATTCTTTATCATAAGAGTATAAGCTTTTATTCTTTTGTTGTTCAGTCGTATAGGAACTCCTTTTCCCATAGAACATAGTATTCTTGGTGCATAATTTTTGTAAGCATCTAATAGTACTCCAGAAATAAACGATATTGTTATAGTTACAAGTGCAGTTTTAATAACAGTTAACATATAAGTCTCGCTTCCTTATTTTACCATTTATGCTTAACTTATTATAGAATAGACTTGCACCATTGTCAAACTTTACTATCCATTAATTAGTAATAATAAATTTGCTCTCCCTGCTTCCTAAGTAATATTTCCACATTTCTACTATAATTATGTTTTTAATTCAAGTATTTACATTTTTC
>JBJEJM010000123.1:0-4364 GCA_051878075.1 Clostridium sp.
TTATCAGTTACCTTTTTTACACTTACTGCTGTATTATAAAAATCCAAAGATGAACATTCTTTTTCTCTTAACTGAACTAATGTACATCCTCCCTTTATTGCTTCTTCTACAGCTTCTTCTAGAGTTTCAGTACTCATTAAATCTCTATCTGTTACAAGATAAATACTATAATCTATTTTTGGTTTCATTTTTAAGTCCTCCACTTCTAACTGACAATTTAATAGCAGCTAATTATAAACCTGCTTAATCTTACTTCTATTTATTATTGTTTCTTTATCCAGATTGCTTACTGCATCCATTATAGCCATGTGGAAACTGCCAAAACCTATATTACCTGCTTTTTCTTCTGCAATTTCTCCGCATATACCCATTGAAATAATTCCTGCTGCTGCTGCTGCAAAGTAATCATCACAGTTTTCACAAGCACCTAAGTAACCACCAATCAATGCTGTAGTCATACATCCAGTTCCAGTTATATTTGAAAGCATTTTTGTTCCATTTTCAAGTACAACTGATTTTCTTCCATCAGAAACAATATCACACACTCCAGTTATTGCAACAATGCAGTTAAATTTCTGTGCTAAAACTTTAGCTACATTAATTCCTTCTTGATTGCCTGTATTTATATCAGCATCGCATGCATCAACACCTTTAGTTTCAGATTCTAATCCTGCAATAAACTTTATTTCAGACATATTTCCACGCAAAACACTTATTTTAACTTCTTCTAAAATTCTTTTAGCTGTGTTATTTCTAAATTGCGATGCCCCTGCTCCTACAGGGTCAAATATGACAGGTATATTTAATTCATTGGCCTTTTTACCTGAAGAAATCATTGATTCAATTGTTCTTTCATTTAAAGTTCCAATATTTATTACAAGAGCAGAAGCTATTGATGTAATCTCTGCTGCTTCTCTTAAATCATCAGCCATTATAGGTGAAGCTCCTATTGCAAGGATAATATTTGCACAATCATTCACAGTAACATAATTTGTTATACTATGCACTAGTGGCTTTTTATCTTTTATTCTATTTAATAAATCACCTATTTTTCGTGACATATCTTTATTCATATTTATTAATCCCTCTATTTCTTATTACCACACAAAGTTCCCTGATGAAAATTTATCTTATTTCTGCTTTAATTCCACTTTTTCACCATTAAGAATCATATTAGTAGTTCTTACTGCACACATCTTTCCACACATAGAACAGCTGTGTTTTTCTTCTGGTGGTATACTTTCAAAATATTCTTTAGCTTTCTTTCCATCAAGAGCAATCTTAAACATGGCATCCCAGTCAAGTTTATGACGTGCATCTGCCATAGCATTATCCCTGTCTCTGGCACCCTTTATCCCATTGGCAATATCTGCTGCATGTGCTGCTATCTTAGATGCAATTATTCCATCCTTAACATCATTTATATCTGGTAATCTCAAATGTTCAGCTGGTGTAACATAGCAAAGGAAGTTTGCTCCATGTGTTGCTGCAATTGCTCCACCTATTGCAGATGTGATATGGTCATATCCAGGTGCAATATCAGTAACAAGAGGTCCAAGAACATAAAATGGTGCTCCATGACACAATCTCTTTTCAAGTTTCATATTTGCTGCAATTTCATTCATTGCCATATGTCCTGGTCCCTCAATCATAACCTGCACATCTTTTTTCCATGCTCTCTTAGTTAAAAGCCCTAATTCAATAAGTTCTGTAATTTGTCCTGCATCAGTAGAATCATCAATACATCCTGGTCTCATAGCATCTCCAAGACTAATAGTAACATCATATTCTCTAAGTATATCTAATAACTCATCATAGTATTCATAAAATGGATTTTCATTTCCTGTCATCTCCATCCAGGCAAATAGCAATGATCCTCCTCTTGATACTATGTTCATTTTTCTCTTATCTTCTTTAAATAATTCAATAGTTCTTCTATTTATACCTGCATGAATTGTAACGAAATCAACTCCCTGTTTAGCATGAGCTCTTACAACCTCTAAGAAATCTTCTGCTTTTATATCTAAAAGATCTTTTTCAAGATATCCAATAGCATCATACATTGGCACTGTTCCTATCATTGCTGGAGAATATTCTATAAGTTTTTCTCTAAATTCCTGAGTCTTACCATAATTACTTAAATCCATGATTGCTTCCGCACCATATTCTATAGCAAGCTTAACTTTTTCCATCTCTCTGCAGTAATCAACTGAATCTCCTGAAATACCTAAGTTAACATTGATTTTAGTCTTAAGTCCGTCACCAATACCTTCTGGACTAATTGATTTATGGTTAACATTAGCAGGTATAACTGCTTTTCCTTCTGATATTAACTTCATCAATTTTTCTACAGACATATTTTCTTTATCTGCTACAATCTGCATTTCCTTTGTTACTATACCTTTTTTAGCTGCTTCCATTTGAGTTTTATAATTCATTTTTATATCCCACACTTTCTTAGTTAACAGTTAACAGTTAACAAGTAACAGCTGGCATATGATTTTTTAATGCCAGCTTAATTTATTAACCAATTAAATGTTTCTATATTTTATAAAAATAAATCCTGATGTCTACCTAAAAAGCCTGCCTTGAACCTATTTCTTAATTTAACTTTTTATCTTATAATTTATAACTAATATTCTTAAAATAACTTGATCAAAAAACTGTTATTCTTTTTCTCCAGTAAGTTCTTCATATTTTCCTGAAGCTTTATATAATTCGTAGAAATGATTAGTAGGTCCTACTCCCTTTCCAAGTTCAAATCCATGTTTAATTGCACTTGTTATGTACTTCTTTCCTGATCTGACTGCTTCTTCTATTGTCATTCCTTTTGCTAAATTTGCAGCTATTGCTGATGATAATGTACATCCTGTTCCATGAGTATGAGTAGTATTTATTCTTTCTTGTGGTAATAATATAAATTTTTCACCATCAAATAATAAATCTGTAGCATCATCTTCTAAGTGTCCACCTTTAACAAGAACTGCTTTTGGTCCAAGTTCCTTGAGTTTTAATGCTGCTTCTTTCATTTCATCTACAGTTTTAATTTTAATGCCTAATATTTCTTCTGCCTCTGGAAGATTAGGAGTAATTAGCTCAGATAAGGGAAATAACTCCTTTACTAAAGTATCTTTTGCATCTCTTGATAATAAGTTAAATCCACTTTTTGAAATCATAACTGGATCAAGAACAACCTTAGGCAAATTTTCAACATTTCTTAATGCTTTTGATATAGCTTTTATAGATTCAATTTTAGATACCATACCAATTTTAACTGCATCTACCCTTATATCTTCAAAAATTGCATTTATCTGTGCCTCAATTATTTCCGGGGTAATATCCTGTATTCCAAAGACACCCATTGTATTTTGAACTGTTACAGCAGTTATAACACTCATTCCATAAACTCCATTAGCCTGGAATGATTTTAAATCTGCCTGTATTCCAGCTCCTCCACAACTGTCTGAACCTGCTATTGTCAATGCTCTAAACATTTATAAATCTCCCTCTCTTTTCTTAAATGTTATAAACTAATTATCTATTTTAAATAAATTTATCTTTAATAACACAGCAAACTATTCTACATTTGTTCTGCTTTTTTATTAGTGACAATTTCATTATTAATCAAAGTTTTTTGTATAATAGGTATCTTCAAGAAAAAATACCCTATAATTGCGCCTGCAGTGCAGCTCATAATAAATGGACTTACAAACATAAATATAGCACCTTCTTTTCCCATAAAAAGCTTAGCTATAGGATAAGCCAATAAAGCTCCTAAGATGCCTGTACCAATAATTTCTCCAATTGCTGCTGCAAAGATTTTCTTAAAACCCTTGTACAATATTCCTGCAATAAATGCTCCAACCATACTTCCCGGAAAAGCAAGTAAACTTCCTGTTCCTAAAATATTTCTAATTAACGATGCTAAAAATGCATTAGCTACTGCATAAACTGGTCCAAGAGTTATTGCTCCTACAACATTAACAAAATGCTGTACAGGTGATATTTTTGCAACTCCAATAGGAATTGAAAATGCACCAAAGATAACTGCAAGGCCAATAAGTACACCACTTAAAGCAATTTCCTGGGCTTTACTTTTTTCTTTCATGTTATGTCCTCCTTGATGTAATCTACATTCTAAAATACAATTAAGTTTATAAATTTCTATACTTTAAAAAATGCAGTCCTAAGGACTGCACTAAAATTAACATATTAAACTCAAGCAATTAATTTTGTACTTCCCTACGTTGGTATTAGCCAAATCAGGTTATAAGGGTTTAGGATTATTTTCCAATCTCAGCTTTTAAAGCTCCCCTAGTTATAAATTATTAAAATGTTATTACAATATTACATTATACCATTGT
>JBJEJM010000124.1:0-2455 GCA_051878075.1 Clostridium sp.
ATTGAAATATATATAATATATTATGATATAGAAAAGTGCATTTAATAAAAATTAAAAGTCTATTTATAAATATAATTTATTATAAATAGACTTATTTTATCCTTATATTTAGTTTTGTATACAATGTTATTCATCTGAAGTTTTTTTACATACTTTATAATTATCATATATAGCATAATCCTTTAAAAATATTCTGCTCCTTAGTGATAATTGAATCCACTCTTCAGTATCTAAATTTATTAATACCTGGCTGGCTAAAAATAAATCTTCTCCGATATTATTGCGTTTCATATAATTTTCTTCATGAATTATTTTTCTATTTTTTCTCTCCATTCCCCTATTCCTTTCTAAATTATTATTAATAGAAAATTCAATATGAGCACATTTTATATTTAAATTATAAATCGCTTTTACATTATTTACAATATTTTACTCTGTAATTTGTTCACATGAATTTATTTTTAATAATCTAGAATTCAATTATGAGAATTACGTCTTAGGCTTTTTTTAATGCCTCATTAGATTTTTCACTTTTAAAAATCATTTTTAAAAATACTGGAGTTATTATTGTTGTTATAAGAACCATAACTATTATTGGACCAACAAAATATTCACTCATAAGGCCAAGGGCAAGTCCCTTACTTGAAACAATAAGAGCTACCTCTCCTCTTGATATCATTCCAATGCCTATCTGAACTGATTCTTTATTAGTGTATCTGCATATTTTAGCACCTAATCCACATCCTATTATCTTAGTAATTATAGCTATAACTGTTAATGATAATGTCAATGCTATTATCTTAAAGTCCATTTTAGGAAGTGTTATACATATACCTATGCTTGCAAAAAACATAGGAGATAAAATCATATATGAAGTAGTTTCAAATCTATTCTGTATATAATCTCTTTCATTATTCTGAGATAAAATCAAGCCTGCTATGAATGATCCTGTTATATCTGCTACGCCAAAGAATTCTTCTGCTATATATGATAATAATAAACATATAACAAATGCAAATATAACAAATCTTCTCTTATCTACATTATATTTGTGTGTCCATTTGTTAAAAAGAACAGCAATAACAATTCCACTTATTAATGCAAATATAAAAAATCCTATCATTTTAAATATAACCACTTTTAAGCTGACTTCAGGATCTGCAACACTTGTAATAACAGTAAGTGCTAATATTCCAAGTATATCATCTATAATTGCTGCACCAAGTATTGCATTTCCTGCTCTAGATGATAATTTTCCAAGTTCTTTTAAAGTTTCTACAGTAATACTTACAGATGTAGCTGTTAAAACTATTCCAATAAATATACTCTGTATAGTTGAACTTACACCAGGCACTTCTGATGAACTGAATATTTCTGCAATAACAAATCCTCCTAATAGTGGTATTATTACTCCTAATGCAGCAATTATAAATGATGCTTTTCCACTTTTCTTTAATTCATCTATATTGCTTTCGAGACCTGCTGTAAACATAAGTACAATAACTCCAAGTTCAGCCATTTGTTTTATGAACTCTGTTTCATTTAAGATATTAAATACAGCTGGACCAAGTATAACTCCTGCAAGCAATGCTCCAACTACCTGTGGCAGATTAAATTTTTTTGTAATCAATGATAAACATTTTGTGCTTAATAATATTAATGCAATATCTAATAAATATTTATATGACATAATTTTCACCCCTATTCAATGTATTACTTATATATTTTATTTTTATACCGACAGTTTAAAATAAATTTCCATGTTAAATATCTATTTTTAGTAGTAGCATATAATTGGTGTTCCTTCATCTATGTTATTAAAAATAACTTTAGCTAATGAATAAGGAATATTTACACACCCATGTGATCCTCCAGATACATATATATTTCCTCCAAACCTGCTTCTCCAGCTTGCATCATGCATTCCTATATTTCCATTGAAAGGCATCCAGAAAGAAACCGGCGACCTATAATTTTCTCCTACCAGCACTGAATCCTTTGCTTTATATTTCAGCTTATACGTCCCTGCTGGTGTCTTATTTCCAGTTGCTAAACATCCAGATACAATATCACCCTGAGTTACAATATTGCCATCTTTATAGAACCATAAATGCTGATTAGTAAGATCTATTTCCACATATGTTTTTTCAATATCATTTATTACACTATTGATTCCCTTCTGTGAATAAACAGGTTCTCTCTGAACTATCTGCTTTCCGTTAAAATCATTAATAAGCTGTTCACTTTCAGCAGGTCTATCTATTTTGAATCCATAGTCACCACCTGATACAGTAACTTCTCTGCCATTTGTCCCAGTAAATGTTCTTGCCTTTCCAACGGTATCATATTTATCTGCAAAACTATTAACAAATTCCTTGACTTTTTCTTCATCAACAGATGTATTATAATCATCATCAATATCTATCCAGTCAGACATAGTACTCATGTCCAAAAC
>JBJEJM010000124.1:2555-4358 GCA_051878075.1 Clostridium sp.
TATTATAATCATCATCAATATCTATCCAGTCAGACATAGTACTCATGTCCAAAACTTCTTCGCTATTTCCCAGATTATAAACTATCTTTGTATTTTTATACTGATTCAATATTTCTTGAATTTTATTAGCTTTTTCCGAAGACTTAGTGAACTCTGGATTTTCATAACAGTCTGTCTCTTCAAGGTTTAATGTATCTTGTCCACTTATTATAGCTTTTAATATTTCTTCTTTAAGTTTTTCTTTTTTCACTTTATTACCATACACTTCATCTCTTATATGAAATTCACCATTTTCAAAAATGATTTCAGGATTTCGCGGTTCTATTATGTTTTCTTCTTTAAAGAATTCAAGGTTATCTACAATATTATTTAAAATTCCTTCATTATATGTAACTAATTTATTAGCTCCATCTTTATTTTCATCTTTTAAAAAGCTTTGAAACCAAAATGACTTATTTTGATTCTCCTTAATATTTTCAATTTCATTAACTTTATCTGGATCATATTTTAATTCAAAATCCTCTCCTTTAATTACTATCACTGAATTATTTCTACCTTCTAATGTCAAAGAATATTTTTCAATTCCATCTTTTATAGATTTCTCCGCATCCTTTATGGTTTTTCCTGATACATTTATACAGTTTATTGTTGATCCAAGATAAAAATGATATTTAAAATATATATGCGATACTATATATATACCAGCAATTAAAGATGATACTAGTATGATTCCATATTTCTTATTTATATCTAATCCAACATGGCATTTTAGTAAATTGGTTCTTTTTTTGTATCTCTTCCCTTTTTTTCTACCCAGAATTTTAATATCTCTGTTCCTTTTATTTCTTTCTCTTCTGCTAATCATAATTTCATCATTAATGCTATAATTTTCTGTCAATTGTTCACCACCTATATTCTCACAACCTATGATATTTTCATCATTTTTTCCCATTATACACCTACCTTCTTATTGTATATTATAATCAATTATACCATATCCTGAGATATTTGTAGATTGATCTAATAATATGGTATACTGTAAGAACTTTCGACAAACATATATAAGTATTAAAATTTAACTTAGGAGGTGTCTGTGTTGCAAAAGCTTCTCAGCAAAATGCGTCAGGCAATTAACGATTATAACTTAATAGAGGATGGAGATAAGATTGCAGTTGGACTTTCTGGTGGAAAAGATAGTCTTACTCTTCTTCATCTTTTAAATTCATATAAAAAATTTGCTCCTCAGAAATTTGATTTAATAGCAATCACTTTAAATCCTGGTGGTGTAAATAATGAGGCTCTTCATAAACTATGCAGAGAAATCAACGTCCCATTTTATGAAATTCAGACTGATATCCAAAAGATAGTGTTTGATATAAAAAAAGAAAATAATCCATGTTCACTATGTGCCAAACTTAGAAGAGGTGCACTTCATAACAATGCAAAAGAACTTGGATGTAATAAAATTGCACTAGGACATCATAAAGATGATGCAATTGAAACATTAATGCTGTCAATTTCATATGAAGGACGTATAAACTGCTTCTCTCCTAAATCATTTATGGATAAAGATAATATAACTCTAATACGTCCAATGGTTTATATTGAAGAATCAGATATAAAAAGAACTGCAAAGAAATATAATTTTCCTGTAATACAGAATCCGTGTCCTGTAGATAAGAAAACTAAAAGAGAAGATATGAAAAAACTTATTATTGAGCTTAATCATAGAATTCCTGGATTTAAGAAAAATCTTTTTGGAGCACTTACTAATTCTGAACAATTATTTATCTGGAACAAAGA
>JBJEJM010000125.1:0-4311 GCA_051878075.1 Clostridium sp.
TATAACTAAGAGTCTGTAATTGCTCTTGTTTCTTTTTAAGAGTTCCTGCCTGTGGTGGCATAAGATGTGTTGTCTTGTCTAAAGTCAAGTCAATCCACTCGCCTTTTTCTATAATCATAGGCATATCTTTCTCTTCATCAAAAATCTTTATTTTAATCTTCAGTTTCATAATTATTTATTTTCTATAAATCCATTAACTTTAGGGGTTTACTTCCTCTTGGGGTAAGTTGATATATGACATTATTATTAGTGGTAGTAACCCATTCCTCCTTTATTTTTATACCAAGAAAATAGACAGTAATATGTTTTATTGCCAATCCATTCTCAGTATATTCTTGTGCATATTTCTTAATCATTATTCACATTTACTATAACCACAATTCTTACAATGAATGCATCCACCTTCTCTTATAAGTTCTCCACCACAATCAGGGCATTTATCCGTAAGAGTCTCCTTAGGAATATATTTACTTAATACTCTACATATTGCAGAACTAAAAGAGGTAATGTTATCATTAACTTTCTTAGCAGTCTTTATAATATATTTAATATCTATACCGTGTCTTAATAACATAGAAGCATATAGAGTAGCTGCCTTTTCTTCAGTATCTTCACTTCTTAGTTGTAAATCTCCTATTTCTACATATTTGGATTTAAAACTATAATGCATTTTACTCTTTTTAATAATAATTCCTTTATGATTATCTACAGATATGGACATATTAGGTCTAAATGCAAATATCTCATAAGGTTTATTATTAAGCAAGCCCACAAGCACTATAAATTGCTGTCCCTTAGATTTAACTAAATAGAAATCAGCATCAAGTTCCTTAGGTCTCTTAGGAGCTAAAGTATTTTGTATATCTATAGGTTTCTCTGTAGTAAGTATTCCTTCTCTATTACATCCACTTCTATAAATAGTCACTCCTTTAAGACCATATTTCCAAGCGTTTATATAAATATCTTCAACTTCTTCCACTGTAGTTTCTTTAGGAAGATTTATAGTAGAACTTATTGAAGCATCTATATATTTTTGTAAAACACTTTGAACTTTAATTCTATCTATAGGCTTAATATTTGCTGATGTTATAAAATATTCAGGTACTTCTATAGTATCATAATAAGTAAGATAATCAGCAAGTATTCTTGCATTAACTTCATAATAAGAATCTTTACCATCAAGAGATTGTGTTTTTCTTGTATAATGTAAAGCAAAATTAGGTTCTACTCCAGTACTTACTTCTAGCATAGTACCTATACTTCCTGTAGGAGCACAAGTTAATAATTGGCTATTATATAATCCATATTCTTTTATCTCTTTTAAAGTGTCTTCTGATAAGTTGAGGTTCTTTATAAAATTAGATTTTACTAATTTTTCTTTGTCACATAATGGATAACAACTGTGCTCTTTTGCTAAAGCTAATGATTGTATAATTGCCATCTTAGCTATAGTACTATAGATTTCTTTTATCGTATTAAGAGATTTTTCACTACCATAAGTTATACCTAATTTAATTAACATATCTGCCAATCCCATAGTACCTAAGCCAATTTGTCTTAGATTTCTCACGGTCTCTTTCTGCTCTTCAAGAGGATGTAACTCTAATCCTTCTATTAATACTTGGTTAAGTCCTACTACTGATATACTTACTGCTTCTTCAAGAGCATCATAGTCTATCTTAGCGTTTTTAGTAAAGGGATTTACTACAAATTCACTAAGATTTAAGCTACCTAAAAGACAACTTCCTCCAGCAGGCAGAGGCTCTTCTGCACAAGGATTTACACCTGCATATTTAAAATCTGTATTATCAAGAAGATTATAGTTTTGTATTCTATCCCAATATAATATTCCTGGTTCTGCCCATTCCCAATTTCTAAGAGCTAATAAATGAAATATTTCCTTAGCTTTAATAGTCTTTTCTATAGTTTGATTTCCTTCAGGTCTATAATAATGTAAAGTATAATCTTTATCATTTATTACAGCTTCCATAAATTCATCACTAACTCTAACTGAAATATTAGCTTTAGTACAGATGTCTTTTTGAGTTTTAAGATTAATAAACTCTATTAAATCAGGATGACTACAACCTATACTAATCATTAGTGCTCCTCTTCTCCCTTCTTGACCTATTAGTCCTGTTATATAAGAAAAGAAATCCATAAAAGACACAGCTCCAGTAGTTTCTTTTGCAGCATTATGCACTATAGCTCCTTTAGGTGCTAATTTAGTAATATCTATACCACAGCCTCCCCCATAACTATAAGTTCTTGCAAGTTTCTTTGCAGTATCTACAATACTTTCAAGATTATCTTCTGGAGGAGTAATAACATAGCAATTAGATAAGCTTAAATGTCTATTTGGAATACCTCTATTTGCTAATATTCTTCCTCCAAACATAAATTTCTTGTTTTTTATAAGATTCATAATAGGCTTATAACCATGAGATATTCTATCCAAGAACTTTTCAAAACTTTCATTATTATATCTATATTTCTTGTTAAAGATATTAATAGAAAGTTCATTATTATTTAGCCATTCTTCTATTGTCATATTATAGTCCGCCTTCTTGTTTAAGTTTATATTCTATTGATTCTATTTCATCTTTTAAAGATTTTATTCCTTTATAAACGGTTTCATAATCTTTATCTGCCTGTGCGCAGATAATAGTAGCTACAGTTGGTAAATCGTCCTTATATATTTCAGTAAGGAATCTTGTAGCCATATCAAGATATTTAGTTGTTTTACTCATATTTTATTTAACCATTCAACAATATTATTACTACCTAATTCATCTATTCCGCTTGGAACTCTGGGTCTTGAAGAGAGATAAGATGATAGTTCTTTACCTATATCTTCAGGGTCTTTCATTTCAATCTGCTTATCCTTACCAAAATATAATGTACCTTTTGTAAAGGTAAATGGTATGTCCCACACAAGCGGAGTATCACTACCTCTAAATACAATTATATCTTTATAGGGTAATATTTTATAGTCTTTATAAATATCATCTTTACTAATAACATCTTGTAATATTCTGACATAGAGGCGATTTTGCATCTGATAGTTCCATTCTATATAATGTTTAGGAAAATCCCATTCTCTATCAAATTTCTTACAAGAGGTCTTCAAATCTATTGGAAGTATCTCTTTAGTGTCATAGAAAATTACCAATTCATCAAACATACATCTGTAATCTATATCATTAAGAGTGGCTTTAAACTTTAGCTGATAAAATCTTTCTATATCAGGTTTAAAAGGATTATTATCCGCAAAATAAAACTTAGTAGCTTCACTATTTTTTAATGCCTCTACTGCTTTACATACATCTTGGTAGGTTTGAGTGTCAATAATAGTTTTATCTTGTGATAAATATAGTAAATTATAATATTGAAACCCTTTCTCTTTAATAACTTTAGCTCTTGTCTCAGGTTTCCAGTTATTCTGATAATTAAACATAGCTGCAACTTCTATTACAGCATCGTTTGATATAAGATTTATATTATTACAAGTTTCACTATATCTATTAAACAACTCTTTGATTATTTGTATAACAGAATCTGGTGTATCAGGAAAATCAGCAGGCATAAACCTGTTGTCAAATTCTTCTCGACCCCCTGTAATAATAGCATCGACTGCTGACCCGAAAGTTAATGAGGGACTTTCAACTTTATCAAATAAACTATCAAGCTTATTAAATCCTTCCCTATCAAATCTACTTAATGTAGAATAACTAAGAGCTGGGTCATTACGGTATGTTTCTTCCGAAACATTCCAAGCTATTTCACTCAATTTCTTCATCATCTGTATGACTTATGGTTAATTCAAAATCCACTTCACCCAATAATGTTTGAAGAAGACCTAATCTTCTCTTTACTAATTTAATAGTGTCCTCTATATTCTCCTTAAAGACCAAGAGATTCTCGCTATATTCCAATTCAGGAGCTTTCGTTACCTCCTTTATCAGTTGTTGTATTACTGATTTGTCCATCTTTATATTTTTTTATCCATTGTTTTAACTGTGTGATGGTCTTTATTTCAAAGAACCTGTATTGAGTATATTTACTGTTTTTAAGCAACATTAGTAATACTAATTTCTTTTTATAACGATACACTTCGTTAAGGAAACCCCTTTATTTCCAGTATATATTTGTTGTCTACCAGAAAATCAGGGGTATAAAAAGCAGCTCTATATTTTTCACCGAAATATTCAAATTTTGGTATATATTCAATTTTCATAGGTTCGTATTCAAAGGAAATATTATTCTCCTTGAGTATTTGAGCACATCTTGATTCAAGTTTACTTCTATATT
>JBJEJM010000126.1:0-4278 GCA_051878075.1 Clostridium sp.
AATCATTAAGTCTTCTGGTAAATGTACTATCTATCCTCTTGGGTCTATAGTAAAAATTTCATCACCTCTATGATTTTCCACCACTCTTATAGTAACAGAAATCAAACAAGAAAAGTCTGAATATCTTTTAGCTGAATCTTCAACTCCTTCCTGATATTTATTACCATTAGGCTTATTGGTAAAATAATTCTTTATTATCTCATCCTAAGCCTTGGTAAGAAATACAGACTTTTCATATTCAGTTAAGCCCGGAGCCTGATTTGATGCAACGTTATTATATAATATGTCAAATTCTTGACTAAATTCTTCAGCTGTCAATTTTATTTCCCTCCATTATTAATTATTTAAGTTTTGCTTCCAAAGAGAACTTAATATCCTGTCTCTTAGGATTACTAAGATATTTGGCAGCTATATTAAATGTAGGCTCTTCACCATATTCACAGAGAGCTGAATTATCTTCTCTAAGGTATAACTAATCACCTCTCTTTGCAATGAGACCAGCCTCTAAACTCTTCTTAATAAGTACTTTAGTATCAAGAAGTTCATCTGTTATAATTCTAAGGAACATCTTGCCATCCTTCTGTATAAGCTTATTAATTTGTGCTTCAAGAATATCAGTTTTAACATTAGGAGCAGTAGGTTTACCTGTAATAAGCTCAACTATCAATCTGAGCTTATCCTTATCTCCTTCAATCTTACCAAATTCCTTATAACACCTCATAGTAATACTCATATCGTTCTTAGCAACCTTAGCTTCATCATTCTCTGAAACTATTACAAATTGATAAGTTGCCTTAGGCTTGTCTTCAAGGACTTGAAGGGAAGGAGCTATAAGATTCTTATTTGCCAACAGTATCTTATATTTTATATAATCCACTGGATTTGAAAGGTCTAAATAATTATCTTGCTTATGCAGAATAACACTGTTAATTCCATTGGGATTAGCGTCACTCCAAAAATTATTCTCCTTTTTATAAATGCTCATAGCATTATACTCCAATCCTAAAGCCTGTTCCAAGAACTCCTTTTCATTATTAGTAAGTACATTAACAAATGCTCCTGTGGAAAGTAATGGTACAACAAATTTTCTTACAGCATTATCAGACATACCTCCTGCTAATACGTGCTTTGGGTTATCTCCCCAAATACCATTTTTTCTACCTAAAAATCTTACTATAACCCTTTCATTTCTTAGGCAGTTAATAGGAGTACTTACTCTTGCATCATAATTCTTATTATATGAATCTTCTTGTACTTTAGTATTTATGTTATCTACCTTTATTAAAGGTACATTAGGTACTTCAGCATTTACATCTAAATCAAAATCTAAATCTGAATTTTCCTAAAGTATATTTTTCTCTTCCTAATTTTTACTTCTTGCCATTTCTTCTCCTTTTTAATTATAAAAAAATAATAAATAATAACTAATAATAAGGAGAGAATAATCTCTCCTTATTAATGTTATTATATTGTCAATTAACCTTGCAGCATTGAAGGTATAATAGACATTGTTCTTGTTGGGTCAAGAACACAAATACCCAATTTAGCCATCTTATGAATTACTGCACTCAATCGTATTAACCTGTAGCTCTTTATCTACAGCTCTTATAGTTTATTATCCTATAAGTTTAGAGTACATTATCAACCTTACTTAATAAGGTTGCAGGACACTCTTGGTGATATTATATTCTTATAAATATAAGGTTCAATCACTACTCGTTATACTGACAATCAGCCTTTACTCTGATTGTTTAGCATGGTATTATCCTTAATTAACTTATAAATATATTTTTTATACTCATTTGGTATTTCTAATTTCTTACTATGCTTCGGAATAAAAGGATTATTATGTTTTAAATTAAAAGTCTTATAACCTTTATTCCAAAAATGAAATACATAAGCTCTTGAAGGAAGTCCAAATAAATTCGCTACATCTGCAAAATTATATTTATAGTTTTCTATTAGATTAATACAAGCAATACCTAATTCTTTAGTCCACCAATTTTTTTCAAGTTTATTAGCATATGCGTGCTTAGTGTTCTCACTAATAGTTACCCATTCAAGATTATCTAAATTATTATTTAACTTATTTCCATCCTTATGATTAACACAGGGTTTATTCTCAGGATTAGGAATAAAGTGTTCTGCTAGTAATCTATGTATCTTATGTATTTTTTGTATTCTGTTTTTAGAAGTTGAATCAGGATTTTCCAGACCTAATGCATAGTAACCCGCTATTATTCTAGGTTTCATTTCCTTAGCAACTCCTGTATTTCTATAATTAGAAATATATACTTTACCATCTTTAGTGATATAATATTTATTATTATAACCTTTAATATACTTATATTCTAAACTATTCATAATATATAGAATTTTAATTAATTAATTTTTCAAATGGATTTTTACCATTTTTGCCCTGTTTGCAATAGCAGCTTACGCAGCTATGGGACAGTAGTTAAATTTAACATTCTTTAACTTTTTATCCTCGTCGTAACTCATATATGGGTTTCCAATCTAACCTGTAACAATATCTTATGGATTTCTCCACCCTATTTCTAGGCTTCATATCTCTATGAAGATGAGACTATATCATCATCCTTATTTAAGGATGGGTGCTCTTTAGTCGTTGAACCTTCCCTTTAGGGCTTGGCTGCTGATTGTCTAATCCTATAATTTTTAAACATTCAAGTCTATATCATTTAAGACATTACTTTGTAGTTTATAGGCTCTAAAGATTTTCCAGCAATTTAACACCTTTTCACTATTAGATTACTCTAATATGCCGCTTACAGCTTTAAGCTATATTCCTTGTAACTTGTTGATTATCAAGGACTAACGGATTTCTCACATTTTAATATTTAACATAGGACGCAACTCCTATATTGAGCATTAGCTCCTCTATATTTCTATAGAGATTAGACTATATCTTCACTACTAGTTTATAGTAGGCAGTGTGTTTCCCTCACCCTTGGCTTGTGATGTACTTCCTTTTGGAATAGTCGTTGAACCTTCATTATGATAATCTGTATCATAAATGCTTGGCTGCTGATTGTCCTGACCTAATATTTAAAATTTATTATTAAGTTTTAGATTTTCCAGCAATTAACACTGTTTTTTAATGGGAGCTGAGAAAATGTGTAAAAGCCTGATAATCAGGCAGTTAACCCCCATTGATACCCCAATTTGTTATCATAGTAGCTTTTTATCTACTATTTCTTTAAGTTTATTATTCTTAAAGTTCAGCATATATTTTCATCCATAACGGATGTAGAGCACTCTTGGAGAGATTATATTCTATATTATATAGGTTCACTCTCTATGCGTTACACTGTCATTTACTATTACATAAATGATTAGCACGGTATTTACTTTTTAATTCTTTAAGATATTTTAAATATTTTATTGGTAATTTTTTATCTTCTTCCCATCTATTTTTCCGAGATACTTTCATAGATTTAAAATCTATACCTATATTAAACCAAGTATATCCTTTAAATATAGCTTTTATTGTATTTACGTTTACCTTTAATACTCTAGCTATTTCAGATTTAGATAATCCCCATTCTACTAACTTAGGAATTTCTCTAACTTCTTCTATAGAAAGAACACTCTGATATTCATAAGTATTTCTTCTCAGTTTATTATTTATGGCATGAACTAAGTTGTAAGAATAAGTACACCATTCAAGATTATTAACATTATTATTAGTTTTATCCCCATCTTTATGATTAATTATTTTATAATTATTAGGATTAGGAATAAACATTTCAGCTACTAATCTGTGTACAAAATGAGTTTTTCTTATATTATTCTTATATAAATCTATTATACAATACCCATTTTTTGCGTAATTTACTTTTCTTAATTCTCCTTTACTGTTCTTTATATTGCCATTTTCGTTAATGGTATATAAACCTTCATAATTTTTAATATCTTTCCACATAATATGCGTATAATTATAAATTAAAATTTTTCAAATAGTATTCACCGTTTTTGCTCTATTATCATTAATATATTACTATATTAAGCCGCAAGTAATTTACGGTATTCAGGTTGACCCTTAATACCACATTTGAATATGTTAGGCTAATCCATAGTACCAATATCCAAAATGTCGTATCTATAAGAGAATGCAGGTCCCAAATTTGTTATCTTACTAGTTTTTTATCTAATAAATCTTATGTTCTTCACATAAGTTCGGCATATATATTCATACAATATAATTGTATGTTAAGGTCTCTTGGCTACATTATATTTATTCAGTAGCTATGCTCT
>JBJEJM010000127.1:0-4252 GCA_051878075.1 Clostridium sp.
AAATTTTTCCCAATCTTTTGTGGATAACTTTGTTACTTAGTTCCTGATGAACCAAATCCATTTTCTTTTCTTTCTGAATCAGATAATTCTTCAACTTCTATAACATTAACCTTATAAACAGGTTTAATTACCATTTGTGCAATTTTCATTCCTTCTTCCACAACGAAAGTTTCCTGACCATGATTTATTATTATAACTCCAATTTCACCTCTATATCCTTCATCTATAGTTCCTGGAGAATTTAAGACAGTTATTCCATTTTTCAATGCAAGACCACTTCTTGGTCTTATTTGTGCTTCTGTACTCTCTGGAAGTTCTATTTGTATTCCTGTATGAACAAGTCCTCTCTCTCCTGGATTTAATACTATCTTTTCTACAGAATATAAATCCAATCCTGCATCACCTTCATGAGCATAATTAGGTATAACAGCATTTTTATTTATCTTTCTTATCTTTAATTCGTATTTCATTATTGCACCTACTTTATTTTGTTTAATTTTTTCCTCAATAAATTATAACTTAATATAATACAAAAAATCTACACTAAATATATGTTAGATATTTAGTGCAGATTTTTAAGCTAATTATGTTAGCTTTTAAACACTCTTAGCTTATTAACTATTAATATTTTTTCCCTTTTATTATCCCTATCTATAGTTATCTCATTCCAGTCTATATACTTTGGTTTTTCAAAATATTCCTTATTAACTAATTCTATTATTCTATAAGAACCTTCTTGTATATTAGAAAATACTGCTTCACCATTTTCGTTAGTAATTTTAGATTTCATAAGGATAGGCGATAATCCATTTATTTTATATAAATTTATTTTAACACCTTTTAAAACTTCCTGGGTATCACAATCTAATATGGATTTAACAACTATTCTGCCATTATTAAAAACTTCTTCTTTAGTTTCTTGTTTTATATATTTTTTCTCTGAATTTTTCAAAGGAGGATTTTCTTCCTCTTTATCTTCTATAATTTCAAATATACAATTATCAGCATTGCACTCATAATATTTTATTTTATTTTCTCCTGCTGATAAATTTATTCTTAAATCACCAGATATTTTTTCATCCCTAGTATCTTTATCATTACTCATAAAAGCATCCTTTCCAAATTGCATTTCTCTATATAATATGGATTCAAGCGCTTTTATGTGATTATGATTTATTAAATATAGATATTATGATGACTATTCAAATATAGGTATTCCTATTTCAGCAAGAAAATTAAGCTGATTTAAATCTACAGCTGTAAATTCTTTTTTATTAACAGATACTGATACATATATTAATGCTAAAATCTGACCATCGCAGATTATTGGTGTAATACAAATTGATTTCCAATCTGGTATTCCATAATCACCTTGTTTATATATGTTATTCCAATCAATTTTATAACAGCCTTTCTTGCTTATAATTGTCTTATTTACAAGCTCTAAGTTAAACCTTTCATTTTTGCTCCATCCATCTGTAAATCTATATTTACTTAAAATATTTACTACCTTTCCGTTTTTTATAATAAATAATGTTACATTATCACATTCTATTACCTGCATTATTTTAAGTATAAAATTGTACATCTTTACTTCTTTATCTTCTTTATTTTTTACTATAGATGTAATTTCTTTAATTACTGAAATAAAATTATAGTCCTTGGCATTATTTTTAGTAATAACTCCTGAAAGTTCATTTAAACTATTGAAATTATTGTTTTCTTCTAAATAATCATCATTCCAAAGGATATATCTATTTTTACCTTCATGTTTTGCCCTATATAAAGCCTGATCTGCTCTGCTTACAATTTCTTCACTGCTCATTCGTTTATCACTACTTATTGCTACACCTAAACTAATTGTTACTTTTCTCTTTTCTCCCAAAATCTTCGCTTCTTCTACATTTCTTCTTATTCTCTCAGCCATATTAACAGCTTTAATTTTATCAACATTTTGAATTAATACTATAAATTCTTCTCCACCATATCTTCCTATAATATCATTTTTATTGATGGTTTTTTTAACCTCTTTAGTTAATTTTATTAATACCTTATCACCAATTTGATGTCCATATTTATCATTAACACCTTTAAAATCATCAATATCAAACATTATTAATGCGAACCTGCTATGTTCAGCTTGTGAACTATCTAATAAAAATAAAAGGGATTCCTCTAAATATTTTCTGTTATATGTAGAAGTTAGCTTGTCTAAGGTTGAGCTTATTGTAAGTTTGTATTTTTCTAACAAAAATATTAAAAATGACTTAAATCTTTCAATTATTTTTTTTGACTCTGAATTAATATAATTTATTCCCTTAGTAGAAATTAATATTACTTGACCATTTACATTCATCTCACTGTTTATTCGTCTTTCTTTATTTTTAAGTTTCATATATATACAAGACCTTATTCCATTCTTTAAAATTTCATTTTGAACTTGATCAGATTTATTATCATTATTATCTACTATAATTACATCTTCATCTGAATCTAATTTAAAAGAAAAATATCTATCAATTTCTTCTTTATCACTTATACGATATGAACAAAGTACTTTATTTTCTCCATCGCTATCTTCCATGACAAGTACTGCTTTATCAGATAAGGTAAGTCTCGCCATATACTTGACTATATTTTCTATATTTCCAATAATATCACTTGAAAACATATCAAACACCTTATATATATCACTCAAATCATTGCAATAATCTTTTTCATATGTCTTTTGTACTAAATTATAAATCTTCTTATCACTTAAAATATTTTTGATATTAATTTCTTCAATTATTGAATTTAAATCTTTAATGCTGCCAACTTTTTCAATATGTGCATATTTTAATTTTGATCCTAGTTTTCTCCTTAAACATAATATAATCTTTTGTCTTACTTCTAAAAAACCACTATTATTCATATATATCAGCTTATCATCTTCTGGAAGGCAGTTAATTATATCTATGTGCAATGCTATAGATTCATAAAAATTATTTAACGCATATACAAAATCTCCAAGTTCCTCATACTTTCCTCCAATCACCCCATATAATTCTGCACATAATTTCTTATCATTAATTATTTCACACAGCTTTAAAGCTTTTTTTATCCAAAGATTATATAATTCTTTGTCTATAAACTCAAATTTTATATATGTATATATTGCTTCTATAATACTGCTCTTAGGACGCTCACCTATTTCATAAAAAAACTTTCTTGCTGATTCATAGTATCCAAGGTCTAGTATTGTTTTAATTGCTGAAATCTTTATATGCATTTTTGTTTTAGCATTATTAAGCTTACTTAATTTGATAAGCAGCAATCTATAAATTATCTCTATTTCTTCTTTATTATGACATGCATTTAATTTTAACTTATAATATATACACATTATAAATTTACTATAGTATGTATTGCTTTCACTATTAATTTTATATGACTGATGTAAATAGTTATATGCTTCTAAATCATTGCATATAAACATATTATATAATACATTAACTTTAGTAATGCTAAATACATCATCTTCTATCAAAAGTACAACTTTTCTCATTTGATTTATTAAACAATAATATTTAACTGCTAATTTATATCTTCCAAGTTTTAAATAAACAATACATAAATTTGTGCATATATTCATTGAATAAAAATCTATTCCTTCATCCTTTTCAATTTCTAAAGCTTTTAATAGACTCTTTTTAGCTTCTTCGTACTGTTCTTCGTCTATATATAATTCAGCAATATTAATTAAAATAAATATTATACGTTTATATAACTTTAATTTTATACTTAACTTTTCTATTTCATAATATTCATCTAAAACTTTTTTTATCGGATATCCCTGCTCTTTATTAATTTTAGCAATCATACATCTACCAGTTATAATTCCATTATTATTTTTATTTTTTGAAAATACATCTATTGCGTCCATACATAATCTTTTTGCTTCATTAATCTTAGAAATCTTCATATATATTGTAGCGAGTGTCACCATATCCCATGCATATATATCCTCTTGAATATTATTATTTTTACATATCTCAATAGCATTTTCAGCATAATAAATAGCCTTACTGTGATTTAATTGTGCTCTAAATTTTAACGACATAGCATAATTATAGTATGCTTCTCCCTTTGGAAAACTTATGCAGTCCAATATACTTCTTATATAGGAAAGCTTCTGATCAATTTCAGAACTTATATTAACTGAAGAATTTATCTGTATTATAATCATTTCAAGCAATATATAAGCTTCCAA
>JBJEJM010000128.1:0-2944 GCA_051878075.1 Clostridium sp.
TATTGTATCGCCAAGATATGCTAATACCAAAATATTAATTTCATTTACATCCATTTTAAATTCCCCTTACATATATCTTCTTGCGTCTAGGACAGTCTTTATTTTTACCTTCTTTGCTTTTTCAATTTTTTCTCTTAAATCCTCATAATAATCTATAAAATCATCATTTCCTGAAACATCCGCTAAATTAGGAATATAAAAACGCGATGGCAAATAACTATCTGTCATAAACAAATGACCTCTAATTGATGAATTAATTAACTCAAAATTTTTTCTTGTTATTTCTTCTTTAGTATTTAAAGTATCAAATGACCATTCACCAGGATCTGTTAAAACCAACTTCCCTGTATCATAATTATACATTATATTTTCTGTATGAGAATCAAAAATTCTTATCCTTTCCTCAGAAATAATTTTTACGTTTTGAACAAGTTCATTTGCAATTCTTATAAATGTTGAATAATCAATGCTAGTTAATTCAGATAACATTTCACCATTTATATAATCCATTATGCTCGCTTTAAATTTATTATTAATTAAAACTAATACCTTGGGTAAATTTGCTCCCTCAAAACTCATTTCAGTAAATCTATTCATCCTATATAAATCAAATTCATCCATATAATTATTAAATACCTTTATACATTCTTTATCATTTAATTTATATACCTTAGAAGTTGTTCCACAGTTTCCATTCTTAACTAATTTTAGCTTCTTAATATCATTTTTACTCATTCTAATTACATTTAACATTTTAACCATAACCCCCAAACATCTATGTATTTTAACAATTATTAATATATTTGTAAATAAAAAGACTAATTGTCTCTATCATTAAATAAAACAATTAATCTTAATAGTTGTAATACTGTTGTTAATACAGATGCCACATAAGTATATGCTGCAGCTTTTAACATTTTATCGCTACCTTCAACTTCATATTTATCTAATAAGTCATACTTCTTTAATTCTTCTTTTGCCCTATATGATGCGTTAAACTCTACAGGAAGCGTTACTAATTGAAAAATAAGTATTATAACTTCTAAAGCTATACCAAACCATATCAAATCCATTATACCAAATATGATACCTAATACTATTGCTAAGTAGCCACCATATGATGAAATACGAACAAGAGGGAACATCATAGATCTAAATCTCATAAATGAATAACCTTCTTTATCTTGAATAGCATGTCCAACCTCATGAGCAGCAACAGAAGCGCTTGCAATAGTTGTCCCGTGAAAAACCTCTGTCGATAATCTAACCACTTTCCTATTTGGATCATAATGATCTGTTAGATTGCCTTTTACTTCAGTAACATATATATTACTCAAGCCGTTCTCCTCAAGTATTTTTTTTGCGACATCAAATCCACTTAATTTTTTGCTATTTTCAATTCTTTTATATTTATTATATGAGCTATTTACATATACCTGAGCTGATATGGTAATAATTACGCTAACAATTACTAATAATTGTCCTAAAATATAACTATCCATGATTGCCTCCTATATTATTTCATAAGTTGTTCCTTCTCTAGAATCTATAAGCTTTATACCTTTATTAAATAATTCATCCCTGATTTTATCTGCTTTTTCAAATTCTTTATTTTTCTTTGCTTCGTTTCTTTCCTCTATTTTCTTTAAAACCATTTCTTCAAGATCATCACTAATTTCTTTTTCTTCTTCTATTAAATTAAGTGAAAGCACTTTATCAAAATCATCAATCAAATATAATTTAGTAAAGTCTGAAAGTTGCTCATCTTTTAAGACGTCATATAAAACAGTTAACATAGAAGACGTATTAAGATCATTAGCTATTGCTTCTTTAAACAAACTTTGATAATAGTCTAATTTTTCCTCATGCAAATCTGGAGTTTTATCTAAAGATTTAATTTTAGCTTTTAATTTTTGATATGCAGATTCTGCGCCTTCTAAGGCTTCCCAAGAAAATGTAAGCTGATTACGGTAATGACTGTTTAAGCAAAAGAACCTGTAACTAAGCGGCGAAAATCCTTTTTCTTCTAAAAGAGACACAGTTAAAAACTCTCCTTTTGATTTACTCATTTTACCACTTTTGTCATTTAAATGTTCTCCATGAATCCAGTAGTTACACCATTTGTGCCCAAAATATGCTTCGCTTTGAGCAATTTCGTTAGTATGATGTGGAAAAATATTATCTACTCCTCCACAGTGAATATCTAAATGCTCTCCTAAGTACTCTGCTGAGATACCTGAACATTCTATATGCCATCCAGGATAACCTATTCCCCATGGTGAATCCCATTTCATATCCTGATTAGCAAATTTAGAAACAGTAAACCACAATCCAAAATCTCCTGGATTTCTTTTTGCTTTATCTTCTTCTACAGTATCACGAACTCCGACCTTTAAGTCTTCTGCATTTTTACCTGATAACTCATAATAATTTTTGGCTTTAGTTATATCAAAATAAACATTGCCATTCGAAATATAAGCATATCCCTCATCTAACATTTTTTGTATCATTTCGATATATTTATCAACATGATCACTTGCTTTTTCTACTATTGCAGGTTTCCTTATATTGAGTTTTTCCGCATCATCAAAAAACGCTTTAGTATAAAAATCCGCTAATTCATAGATCGTTTTACCCTCTCTAAGAGCTCCCTTTTCCATTTTGTCTTCGCCAGTATCTCCATCACTTGTCATATGTCCAACATCAGTAATGTTCATAACTCTAATTACATCATATCCTAAATATTTGAGGCTCTTTTCTAATATATCTTCAAAAATATAAGTACGTAAATTCCCAATATGTGCATAATGATATACTGTTGGACCACATGTATACATTCTAACAATTCCCTCTTCATTAGGAGTAAAGGTTTCTATTTTTTTAGTCAAAGTATTGTATAATTTCATGTTACACCATCCTTTTATATTATAATTTTATTATAAAA
>JBJEJM010000128.1:3044-4245 GCA_051878075.1 Clostridium sp.
GTATTGTATAATTTCATGTTACACCATCCTTTTATATTATAATTTTATTATAAAATTAATCTTTTATTATTCAAAAACTACATGGAGTTTTCACCTATCAAATATTATATCATGAAATCACTACAAATAGATTTTTTTTTATATTTTTATTATAAAAAGAATATCTTTTTAGTTTTATCTTTAATTGAAAAAAGCCCAAAATCATGGGCTTTTAGTACTTAAAATATTAATTTTTTACCGTTTTTTAGTTTTGATCTTTTATTTGTTCTCCTTTTACTAATTGATAACGTATGAGTTTATTGCTATCTAAGTTTTCCTTATGCATGTGTACCGCCGTAATTTGATGATTATCATAAGTTGTATAATAATATATTCCTTTATTTGTATTACAACATGATGTATAGAGTGTTATTTCATATTTTCCATTTTCTAATTCGCAACAGCCTCTTTGTTGATCTACTGAATTAAGAATATGAAAAAACTGACTAACACTTTCTTTTTCTCCGTCTTCAGAAACTGAATTCATTTTAGTAAAAGCTACTCTTATAAATCTGGACTGAGATGATAAATCTCCAGGAAGACCTATTGCTCCCATACCACGACTATATCTTTTTAAATCCAGACCAGTTGCAAATTTATTTTCAGGTGATTTAGTTGACAAGTACATATAGTTATTAAGTTCAAATAATTGCTTATCAAATGGTGGATTGTTTGTTAATACCCCCACTGGATTTTCATATATCTTAATTCCTTCTTCTACAGCTTCCACAGTTATGGATTCCTCACTATCTGAGATAATCCAATGAAGTTCAGCAAGGGGTAATTCGTCATTAAATGGAATGTTTAGGAAATTCATTCTTTCAATTAAATCTCGAGCTTCTTTTACTGTATTACATTGGCCAAGAATCCACGGAATAAATTCGAATTGGGTTATATTGTCCTTTCCCTCAGCTTTATCTTTATAAACTGCATTACCCACAAAATTTAGTCCCGCAATTCCCAATCCTTTTTCGTTTACAGCATCATAATATAAAGGGTAATCATCTATCACATGTGCCATACCAATTATTGCATAATGAGTATTTATATATCCTTTTTCTATAAAACGAAAAGGGTAGTTCCTTGGTGTTATAGTCACCTCATCTCCATAAGAAAATTCATAATCTAAAGTACGTCCAAAATAAAAATCTTTTGTTTTATA
>JBJEJM010000129.1:0-4208 GCA_051878075.1 Clostridium sp.
AACAATTGCTTTCATTTCTGCCTCTAAAAATCATTTTTATATTATGATGCCCAAAAGTAGAAACAATTATTTCTTTATAATAGATAATATAATTGCTATATGTAAAAATATGGTAAAATATTAATTGAGTATAAAAATCATGAATACAATGGAGCGGTAAAAGATATGAATAAAATGATTTATGAGAAAGTAGAATTTAAGTTACCTGAAGGCTGGACAATAAAGAACAATACTTTATTTAAAATAGAGGAAGAATTAATAAAAAATCTCGATAATGATACACGGAATAAACTTTCTGAAGATATGCTTAATATAGTCAATCACTTAAAAAATATAATTATAGATGTTGGATGGTATCCACAGTTTGATATTAACGGACATTTTGGTCTTGTTGTAGTAAAAGATAATATATGGATTAAACCAATAGATACTTTAGTAACAAGAGATATTAATGTGGTAATAGATAAGGTAAATAAAATAATGGAAGAACAATAATAAAATTTACGAAAGTAAAAGTATAGGCAGTGAAATTTATACAGTTGTAATAATGAAGATAAACAGAAATATATTAAATTATCTATATTCAATAAGTCATAATTTATGTAAACAATTAATATATTGAAAATGAAAAAGAAAAAACGCAGGTTACAGCGTTAGATATCCCGAAAATATCTAATGAATAAGAAGGGAGGATATTACTGTAAAATAAGTAACATTATAAAAGTAAATGTATACAGGAATTATTGAAATTCTGTTTATATACTTTTATAAATTTTCAGTAATATAATATTGTATGAATAAAAGAAAAGTACTAATACCTATAGATGGAACAGAGAGAAGCATGTATTCATTAGAATTTGTAAAAGAGATATTTCCTAAGGGTTCTATTGATGTTATTTTAATGACTGTAAAAGAACTGGTATTATTAAATGATATGATATTTGCTGAAGAAATTGAAATATCAAAAGAATTGGCAAAAGAGATTTTATCTGAAGCAAAAGAAAAAATTAAAAATTATTACAATACTGAAACATACTTTACATTTGGATATCCGGCAGATGAAATAATAAAAAAAGCAGATGAAGAAAATATAGGAATAATAGTGATGACTAAATCAACTAAAAGAGGATTAAGCAGAATTATTGGTTCTGTTACTACAAATATAGTAAAAAGAGCTCATTCTATAGTTATGGTTGTTCCGAATGATTTTACAATCAGTATAAAATAGAGTATAAGATTTTATGAAAGTTATGTTGATTATAGTTATGAAAATTATAGATGATTTTGTTTAATAAATTAATTGCTGGGTAAGAATTTATAGTATAATGTAAGTAATTTATAATGGGAATAATATGATAGAAAGAGGTTAGAAATTAAAAGTGAGTATTTATTAATAAAATTCCTGCTGAGGAAATCTATTAAAAATTAGATTATAGAATCAAGACAAAAAATTATTAACTTAGGCTTTTAATATATTATTATTTTATAATTTATAGCAGTATTAAGGATGGTTTAAGTTTTTTTATGTTTGATATATGGAATATTGTAGAAATTTGAGGTGCGAAAGAGAATAGATATTTGTAATATATAATGATATAATACAAATAAAAGTATTATTTAAAGTTATATTGTATTAAAAACATAAATGTAACTTAATTATTTTATGTAAGCCTGGAGGAGAATATGAGAACAGTTTATAGAAATCCAAGAGAATTAGCAACATGTTTAAAGGATATAGTGGATAATTACTATGAAGATTTAATAAGTTATGAAGAAATGTCAGAAAAAATACTAAAAATCGTTAAATCTAATAAGGAATCTATTTATAAAGAAAAAGCAATGTCTACCAAGATATCTAATGTTATAGGTGCAGAAAGAGAAGCAATTATAGATAAAGTTGTATCTGAAAATAATTAATATTTAGAATAGGTAATATATTGACATTTTATTTTTTTAGAATTAATATAATAATTAATTGAATTAATATAATCCGATGATAAGGAAGAGTAATTAAGTTAAGATTCAACAAAGAGAATTAGGGATGGTGTGATCCTAATAAGAAAGACTTAATGAATGGACCTTTGAGGAATTAGGGGAAATCAGCAGTATTAAATTTAATTCAGCAGAAAGTATCTGATATGGTGACTGCACCTTACAGCAGAAAGTATTTATAGTTTTTATTTAAAATTATAGATGCAGTTAATATAATGTAATTTTATGTACAGTTAGGTGGTACAACGGATATATCTCCGTCCTATTTATTTAGGATGGAGTTTTTTAATGTTAAGGAAAGTATAAATTTTTAAAATAAATTTAGATATTTTAATACATAGAGAAAAACTTTATCAATTGGCATAAGATAATTAAAAATTTATGATTAAGAAAAATTAACTGAAATCTTCAATTTTTATGATTGACTATCAATTGAATTAGGTGTTTAAGGAGGAATAATATGAGTAAAAAGATAATATTAACAGGAGACAGACCAACAGGGAAATTACATATAGGACATTATATAGGATCTTTAAAAAACAGAGTAGCACTTCAAAATTCAGGTGAATATGAAAGCTTTATAATGATTGCAGACCAACAGGCATTAACTGATAATGCAAGAGATCCAGAAAAAATAAGAAGAAGCCTTACAGAAGTTGCTTTAGATTATTTAGCAGTAGGTCTTGATCCAGCAAAATCAACAATATTTGTACAGTCACAGCTTCCAGAGCTTCATGAATTAACAATGCATTATTTAAATCTTGTTACATTATCAAGACTTGAAAGAAATCCTACTGTTAAAGCTGAAATAAAACAAAAGAATTATGAAAATAGCATTCCAGCAGGTTTCTTAATATATCCTGTAAGCCAGGCTGCTGATATAACAGCATTTAAAGCTACAACAGTACCAGTAGGTGAAGACCAGCTTCCAATGATTGAACAGACTAGAGAAATAGTAAGAAGTTTTAACAACATATATGGAGAAGTTTTAGTTGAACCTGAAGCAGTAATTCCAAAAGATACATGTGGAAGATTACCAGGAACAGATGGAAAAGCTAAAATGAGTAAGTCTATAGGTAACTGTATATACTTATCTGATGATGCAGACACAATTAAGAAAAAGGTAATGTCAATGTATACAGATCCAAACCATATAAGAGTAGAAGATCCAGGTCAGGTTGAAGGAAATACTGTATTCACTTATTTAGATGTATTTGCACCTGATAAGGAAAAAGTAGAAGAAATGAAAGCTCATTACACAAGAGGCGGTCTTGGTGATATGAAAGTAAAAAAATACTTAAATGAAGTAATGCAGGCAGAACTTGAACCAATCAGAAAGAGAAGAGAAGAATTTGCAAAGGATATGGATTATGTATATAAAATGCTTAAAGATGGCAGCGATAAAGCCAGAGAAGTTGCTGCAAAGACTTTATCAGAAGTACGTAATGCTATCGGTTTAGAATATTTTAAATAATAAATAAAAATTTTTAAACAGGGTGGAGAAGCATCTATAAACTAGATGTAAAGCTATAAAAAGGAAATTCAATTTTGAATTTCCTTTTTTTATTTTTAACATAAATACATATATTGGAATCAAAGATAATATAGATAAACAAGATGATATTTATGTAATGTTTTAATTTATAAATAATCTAAAAAAATTTATATTATAAAGGAGCATAAGCAGTATATGAAAGGGTTTGAAGATTTTAATGAACAAGATAAGGAGAAAACAATAGAAGAATGCCTCAAAGCAATTAATGATACACAGAATAAAATGGCTGAAGAAGAAGAAATGAAAAAATTGATTAGAGAAACTTTAAGTGAGATAAATGAAAAAGAAAATAAGATAAGAAAAAATAAAATCATACATAAGTATATTAAAATTAAGAAAAAGTTAGATAATGAATTAAAGATTATTGAAACACTGCTAAGTAAAAAAAAGTATAAAAAAATTAGTATGCGTATAATGATATTTTTTGTATTCAGTATTTTTATGTTTAATGGTGCACTAAGCAGGGCATATGCTAATGGTAAATACAGCTGGAGCAGTATTATTGACAGTGAGGGAACTGATTCAGAGAGCAGTGGAATGGATGATGAAAATGAAAAGGAAGATGAAAATATTCTAGGAGTAAATTCTGAAGGAAAAGAATATTCTTATGATGCAGTAGAAATATGTGATAAATTGAAAAAAGGCGACTACAGCAATAATG
>JBJEJM010000130.1:0-4203 GCA_051878075.1 Clostridium sp.
ATTTATAGCACTAAAAATAGCAGTAATAAATCAACTGCTTTAAATGGAGTAAGCTTATCAGTAGAAAAGGGAGAATTTTTAGGGATTATGGGTCCGTCGGGAGCAGGAAAATCAACACTTCTTAACGTGATATCAACCATAGACAGTCCTACATCAGGAACAGTTACAATAGGTGGAAAAAGTTTTTTGAACCTTGATGAAGATGAATTATCTATGTTTAGAAGAAAAAAACTTGGATTTATTTTTCAGGATTATAATCTGCTTGATACTTTAACTTTAAAAGAAAATATTATTTTACCACTGACCTTATCTAAGGAAAAGGTTTCAGTTATGGAAAAAAGGCTAAACGAAATTAGTGGAATCTTAAATATTAAAAAAATTCTTGGGAAATATCCTTATGAAGTATCTGGAGGACAGAAACAGAGGGCAGCAGCAGCAAGAGCAATAATAACAAATCCAGAAATAATTTTTGCAGATGAACCAACAGGGGCTCTTGATTCTAAATCTTCAACAGAGCTTTTAAATAACCTGGCTCTATTGAATAGAAATAACAAGGCAACAATTGTTATGGTAACTCATGATGCATTTGCAGCAAGTTATTGTGATAGAATTCTATTTATAAAGGATGGAATTCTTGATACTGAGATTAAGAAGTCAGGAAGCAGGGAAGATTTTTATAGTGAAATATTAAGGACTCTTTCTAAAATAGGAGGTGCTGAAAATGCCGTTATTTAATCTTGGTATAAATAATGTGAAGCATAATTTTAAGAATTATGTTTCATATTTTATAAGCATTTTAACATCAGTATGGATTCTTATGATATTCTATTCAATTTATTATAATAAACATATACAATCTTTTGATTCAGGAAGAGTTAAAATCAGAAGTATATTTAAGGCTGCAGCTTTTTTAGTTATATTATTTTCAATTATTTTTATATGGTATGCTAACAGCTATTTTATAAAGAATAAAAAGAAAGAAATAGCTATATATTCACTGGTTGGTATGAAAAAAAGGGAAATAGGACTATTAATGTTTTTTGAAAATATTTTTCTAGGAGTGGCAGCACTTATTATTGGAATACCTTTAGGTGCTTTTTCATCAACATTTTTTTTGAAACTGCTCACTATGTGTATAAAATCAAGTACACCAATTAAATATAATTTTGATATAAGATCTGTCATAGTTACTTTTTTGATTTTTATGGCTATATTTTTATTAAATTCAATAAAGGCATATAAAGTAATATATAAATTCAGGCTTATAGAACTTCTTCACGCTGAAAAGGAAGGAGAAAAACAGCCAAAGTTTTCAAAGATATTATCATTGGTATCAGTAGCTATGCTCATAAGCAGTTATTTTATTGCATTGAAGTTGAATTTAAATGTTACTGTAGATGAAGAAATGAAATTAGTGTATGAAGGAATACTCATATTGATGCTTAACATTGCAGGAACATATATTTTATTCAATAATATGATAATTTTTATATTTAAGGTATTGCAGAAAAATAAGAAAGTATATTATAAGGGAGAAAATCTAATAGGAATATCACAGCTGATTTTTAGAATAAAAGGAAACAGCAGTCTTCTTGCAACAATAGTACTTATCTTATCTACTGCTATTGTAGCATTATGTTTTACATTCAGCTTTTATATGTCAATTGATGAAGTAATACCAAATGGGGCTCCATTTTCAGTAACTTATCAAAGCGGTAATGAAGAGCTGGATAAAAAAGTTGAAGATATTATTAATGATGATGGAGAAAATAATATAACTTATAAAACAGATATTGTAGCTATAAATGGAAAAGGACTTACTGAAAATTATACAGATCCAAAACATCCAGGAGATCCTTTTGATATACTTGTCATATCAGAATCTCAGTATAATGAGATTATAGAAAATTCATATTTTAATAAATCCTCAGATATTTCAGAGAGAGCTACAGATATTAAAATAAATGGTGAAAACCAGTGTTTCTTTATTGAAGTCTGCAATTTAGCTGAAGGAAGAGGCAGACTTACTGGTGATGAACTAAATGCAGACATTGGAGGAAAATCTTATGACATTAACATTTCAGATTCAGATGTAAAAAGCATTTTAGGAGTTAAATTTCAAAAAACTACTGTAGTTGTACGTGATACATTTTTTAATCAGCTTTTGAAGATAAACAGAAATAATCTTACTATTATAAAAGCATATAATTTTAATAATCCACTTAAAAATGAAGAAATAGTTAATAATATAAGTAAAATTATGCCTGATAACAGCAATTTCTATTCTTATTATAGTGTGTATATAGAGCTTCATACTTTATACGGATGCTTTTCATTTATTGGAGCATTTATAGGAATTCTTTTGGTCTTCTCTACTGGAAGTATAATGTATTATAAGCAGTTAATGGAGGCGCAAGAAGATAAAAATAGATATATTATCCTTTCAAAAATCGGGTTGACAAAGAAAGAAACTTTAAAAATAGTATTCAAGCAGATAGGATTTATTTTTGTTAGTCCTCTCTTATTTGCTATTGTCAACAGTACTGTTGTTCTCTGGGTCTATGTTAAGTATGTTGCTAATGGAGGCAGCGTTTCAACATATTTAATAGAGTGTATATTAGTTACAATGGCAATATATATATTGATTTATTTATTATACTATTTAATTTCAGTCAGATCTTATATGAAAATTATAAGAAGCACTCGTGCATAATAGCTGTTTGACATTAAATAACACAATCAATTAAAATGAATTTATTGAATTAAATGGAAATAGATTTTAATAATTTGATAGAATCAATAAATTATGAAAAAAGTAAAATTGATTAATGTAATCTTTTAATATAAGAGGTGTATTTAATGGAATCGGTAAGTTATGCAGATAAAAAGATATTGATTATAGATGATGAAGAAGATATAACAGATTTATTAGAGGAAATCATACGAAGAGAAGGTTTTAATAATATAAAAAAGGCTTATTGCGGCTTAGAAGGAATAAGGAAATGTAAGCAGGAAAAACCTGATATAGTTATACTTGATATAATGCTACCAGATATAGATGGTATAGAAGTATGTAAAAGCATAAGAGAATTTTCTTATTGCCCAATTTTATTTTTATCTGCTAAAAACAGTGATATTGATAAAATTCTTGGATTAAGTATAGGAGGGGATGATTATATAACAAAACCTTTCAGTCCAAGAGAAATTGTTTTTAGAATTAAAGCACAGCTTAGAAGATTGAAATATGACGAAGTATCAAAGAATGTATTAGAGAGAAAAAATCAAATTATAAAAATAAGGTCAATAAGTATAGATACTGACAATTGTCAAGTGTTTAAAGATAAAGAAGAAATAAATCTTACTGCAAAAGAATATAAGATTCTCTTATGCTTAGCTCAAAATGCTAATAGAATAATAAGCAAAGAAAGATTATGCGAAATAGTATGGAGTGAAGATAATATTGGATATGATAATGCAATTTCTGTACATATAAGGCATTTAAGAGAAAAAATCGAAGATAATCCTTCTAAGCCAGAAATTATAACTACAGTAATAGGGCTTGGGTACAAGCTTAAAAAATAAAAAGGATTATTAAATAATGAAAGAATTAAGGAAAAACAGCATATTAAGTGTATATTTTAATATATTCAGAATAATTGTTATTATATTTATGATTTTTATTGGAATATGCATTTATATATTGAATGTGGGTATAAGTGGAAATAATAAGGTTAATTGGAGCAGCTGGCCAGTTACTTTTACAACAAATTTTTATAAGGATATTAGTTTCAGTGATGGTATGCCGCAGTTAACAGACTGTGCAGTAGAGAAATTGAACAAGTATAATCTATCTTTTCAAATGATTGATAAAGATGGTGATGTAATTTTAGCTTATAATGAGCTGGAGGGAATGCCAGAGCATTATTCACCTATAGAAATGACTCAATTATATAAGACTGGAGGAACAAATGACAATTATACAATGTTTGTTGGAAGCACCAATAATGATGAGGAAGAATGGGCATATATAATAGGCTTTCCAGCTAAAATTTCAAAGGTTACATTTTACTTTAATTATAAAAATTACACTAATGTAAAGTTTATTATACTAATTGTATTCTTAGCCGCTTTAAGCTCTATTTTATTTTATGGAATACTGGTCAATAAAACATTATTAAAAATAATCTCAGCTATACAAAATAT
>JBJEJM010000131.1:0-11405 GCA_051878075.1 Clostridium sp.
CCTGTGGAAGCATATCCTTGGTACCTTTTGGTGCTTGAATTTCATTTGCCATTTTTATATCCCTCCAATTAACTAGTTAACTTTTAGTTGTTAATCACTAACTATATAAACTGTTTAATAATTCTTTTTTTCTTTCAATCATTTCATCTATTCGAGTGACATATTCATGAAGATCCTTTAGGTTTGGAAATCTTTCTAGTCTGTCTTCCTCTAAGAATACAACTTTGCTTACTGCAGCTGCTCCTAATGCAATAATTGTCTGTCTTTCTTCTATCATTTGAATGTTATATATACATTCACTGCCTTCTTTAGCATACCCTAAATTCTCCATATTTCCAACCATATTTTTTTGTCTATACATATAATATGGTGAAAGCCCTAACTCATCTGCTAGGTTTTTGCTTTCTTCATACATTCTGACAATTTCTTCATGTGGAGTTACAGGTATTCCTTTTTTAAGCACAAAATTCTCATACATTATTGATCCTCTTTTAAGTGCCAGACCATGTACTGTTATACTATCTGGTCTGAGCTTAATAAGTTCTTCCTTTGTATGAAGAATCTCAGCATGGCCTTCACCTGGAAGCCCTATTATTATATCCATATTAATATCATCAAAGCCCATTTCTCTGGCCATATTAAATTTTTCCTTAATATCTTCACTTGAATGAGCTCTTCCTATTAATTTTAAAGTCTTATCATTCATAGTCTGAGGATTTATGCTTATTCTTGTTACACTGCAGTCTTTCATTGTCTGTAATTTATTCTTATTTAATGTATCAGGTCTTCCACACTCTACTGTAAATTCTTTTACATTTCCATCCTTTATGAAGCCATTATATATTTCATCCATGACCATCATAAACTCTCCATCACTTACTGATGTAGGTGTACCTCCCCCAAAATAAACAGTTTCAACATTAAGATTCTTTTCCTTTACATATCTGCTTATTTCCCTTATTTCCTTCATAAGGCTTTCTACATAAGGCATAACCATCTTTTTATGAGTACCTATAGGGTTAGATGTAAATGAACAATACATACACTTTGTAGGACAGAATGCCATTCCTATATAAATAGAAATAGTATTTGTGTCTTTGTTCACTATTCTCTCTTCTGCTTTGGCAACATCAATACATAATTTTGCCTTATCTGCACTAGCAACATACTTTTCCTTAAATATATTTATTATTTCATCTTCACTTTTTCCTTCTTTAAGGAGCTTTAATGCTATTTTAGATGGGCGTATTCCAATCAATATTCCCCATGGATAAATATCATTTGTTAAGTCTCTTAAACATAGAAAAAGGAATCTTCTTAGAGAATTTTTAATGTCTTCTCCTAAAGATTCTTCCTTATAATATTCTTTATGTTGAAAATTCATTTTCTCATCATCAATATAAAAAATATAATCTGCTTCTTCTTTTTCTAAGAATTTAATATCATTCATAGGGAAATAAACATTAAATAATTGATATACTTCATATCTATATTTTAAGTTATTTAAATTAACCTTTATCTCCATAATAATTTCCTTTCCTTAGTTAGAAGTTAATAACAATATTTGATTATAAGATATTCCTTCAAAATTTCTTCTTCAAATTATTTATTATTAACTTTTAACTACTATAAATATGGATTTCTCATTTTTTCAAATGCAATAGATGATGATGGTCCATGACCTGGATAAACCTCTACATCATCCCCAAGAGGAAGAAGTTTGTTTTTTATGCTGCTTATTATTTCAGACATATCTCCGCCAATAAAATCTGTTCTTCCCACAGAGCCTTGAAATAAAGTATCTCCTGTAAACACTTTTCCATCTACAAAAAAGCATAATCCGCCTTTTGTATGACCTGGTGTTTCAATAACCTTTATATCATAATTCCCTAATTTGATTATATCTCCTTCTTTTAAATAAGCAGAAGCTTTAGGAAGAGTTCCAAAGACACTATCATCTTTCTCCATATATTCTTCATCTGTTCTGCTTATATAAAATGGTATTTTATACTTTTCACAGATTTCTTCAACTCCGCCCACATGATCAAAATGTCCATGAGTTAAAAGTACATATTTAGGTTTTCCATTCATTTTACTAATAACTGATTCTATTATCTCTGCATCTCCGCCTGCATCTATTATTGCGCACTCTTTTGTATCTTCATCAACTAATATATAGCAGTTTGCTGAATATATACCTGCTGGAACTGTATTCAAATTCAACATAACAACACCTTCCTTCACCTTATTAAAAGTTTCTTTTACTATCAAGTAAAATAGTTACTGGACCATCATTATTTATTTCAACTTTCATGTCTGCACCAAACTCTCCAGTTTCTACTTTTAATCCAGTTTCTTTAAGCATTGATACAAATTTATTATATAACACCTTAGCTTCTTCTCCACCCATAGCATCCATAAAGTTAGGTCTTCTTCCTTTTCTGCAGTCTCCATATAAAGTAAATTGTGAAATTGCTAAAATATCACCCTTAACATCTAATATAGATAAATTCATCTTATCTTGTTCATCCTGAAAAATTCTTAAATTAATTAACTTTTCTTTTATATATTTCAAATCTTCCAATGTATCATCTTTACATATTCCAATAAGTACATTAAGACCCTTATCAATTTTTCCAATTATCATTCCATCAACTGCAACAGATGATGATGTAACTCTCTGAACAACTGCCCTCATGCTTCAACCCTCTATTCAATTAAATTTAACTATTTACTCTGTATACATCTATTACGCCCTTTAACTTCTTAATTCTCTTCATCAAGTCATTTAAACCATCTATACAAGTTATCTTTACTTTAATATTTATAAATGCAAAACCATCCTTTGACAAGTTAGCATTTACAGCACTTAATTGAAGTTTCAAATCAGAAATTACACTCATTGCATCTGCTAAAAGATTCTCTCTATCTTCTGCTTTAACCTGTATCTCTGCAAAATATGCTGCATCCTTTGTTTTACCCCAGTTAACTTCTACAACTTTTTCTCCATCTGTTTTTATTAAACTTTGTAGATTGACGCAGTCTTTTCTATGTACTGATACGCCTCTTCCTTTAGTAATATAACCTAAAATCTCATCTCCTGGTACTGGAGAACAACACTTTGCAAATCTAACCATAAGATTGCTTTCACCTTTAACTGTTATTCCATAACTGTTAGGTTCAGGCTGCCTTGCTGCTTTTGCAATATGTTCTTCAATTGCTTTGCTTAAAATTTCTTTATTTTCTTTTGAAGATTTATCAATTCCATTATCTTCTTTTAATCTAGCAATATATGTTGAAGCAGTTAAACTTCCTATTCCTAAAAGAGCATATAAATCTTCCATTGAATGTATATTATATTTTTTGATAAATCGTTCGTAAACTTCGCCTTTTGATATATCTGAATAATTAACTCCCTGTTTCTTTAATTCTTTTTCAAAAAGTTCTTTACCCTTTATAATGTTTTCTTCTTTTTTGGCTTTCTTAAACCAAAGTTTAATCTTACTCTTTGATTGGTTGCTTTTAGCAATATTTAACCAGTCCATATTAGGACCCTTTGCATTTGGAGATGTTAGTATTTCAACAATTTCTCCTGTTTTTAACGTATAATCAAGTGGAACTATCTTACCATTTACTTTTGCACCAACACATTTATTACCTACATCTGTGTGAATTCTATATGCAAAATCAATAGGAGTTGCCTTTGCACATAAATTTATTACTGCACCTTTTGGAGTAAATACAAATACTTCATCTGAAAATAAGTCTATCTTAAATCCTTCCATAAACTCTTCAGCATCAGATGTTTCTTTCTGCCATTCAAGCATATCTCTAAGCCATGCAAGTTTCTTTTCAAACTCTTTCTCCTTATTAGGCTCTGATCCACTTGTATCTCCTTCTTTATATTTCCAGTGAGCTGCAATACCATATTCTGCCGTTCTATGCATTTCAAAAGTTCTTATCTGTATTTCAAATGTTTTTCCCTGTGAGCCTATTACAGTTGTATGCAATGATTGATACATATTAGGCTTAGGCATAGCTATATAATCTTTAAATCTTCCTGGAATGGGTCTATATATAGTGTGTACTATTCCAAGAACTCCATAACAGTCCTTAACCGAGTTTACTAAGACTCTGATTGCTGTAAGATCAAATATTTCTTCAATGGTTTTATTTTTACTAACCATCTTTTTGTATATGCTATAAAAATGCTTTGGTCTTCCATCAATATCTGAATCAATTCCAGCAGCTTGAAGCTTCTTATGCAGATCACTTACTATTTCTTGAATATAGCTTTCTCTTTCTACTCTCTTTTCAGCAATATCTCTTACTAATTCATAATATTCCTTTTCATGAAGATATCTAAAACAAAGATCTTCAAGTTCCCATTTAATCTTAGACATACCTAATCGGTGAGCTAATGGTGCATAAATATCTAATGTTTCTTTTGCTTTACTTTTTTGTTTCTTCGCTGGCATGAACTTAAGAGTTCTCATATTATGAAGTCTGTCAGCAAGCTTAATAATAATTACCCTTATGTCTTTTGCCATTGCAAGGAGCATTTTTCTTACATTATCAGCTTGCTGTTCTTCCTTTGTCTTATATTCCATTTCTCCTAATTTAGTAAGCTTTGTAACTCCATCTACCAGATTCGCTACTTCGGAATTAAAGATATTCACAACATCTTCATAAGAATATTTTGTATCTTCCACTACGTCATGTAAAAGACCAGCTACTATTGTATTAGTATCCATTCCAAGCTCTGCTAATATTTCCGCAACTGCTAAAGGATGAATTATGTATGGTTCTCCCGACTCTCTTTTTTGGTCCTTATGTGCCTCTTTTGCGAAATTATATGCCTTTTTTACTAATTCAACATCAACATTATGGCAGTTTTTTTTAATCTTTTCTAACAATTTATCAAGCATAAGGATTACTCTCCTTCTATATTCTTAAAAATTAAAAAGTAAATTCAAAGGCTGGTTTCATAACCAGCCTCACTTTCTAATAATTATATATTATTTTATTACTATTTTCAACATTACATATAAAAATAGTTTGCAGTTAAAATTTACTTTTAGTTTTATATTTAACTACACATTTCAAAATTCAAAATAAAATTTTATATTTCGTTTTTTCTAAAAATAAATAATATAATATTTTTTAAAATTCTATTATTTATTTTAAATATAAGAAAATATATAAATAAAATTTTTCCGGAAAATATTTTTTATTGCTCATATAATTTTAAGTCACTAATTTCTCATAATTACATTACAAAATGATATATTTTTCATAAAAAGAAGAACTCGAATTGAGTTCTTCTTTTTAATAATATAAAGATTTTAGATTTATCTTAACAATTATACTCAACTAATGACATTACGTCATATCCCTTTAATTTATCTCTGCCATTTAAATCTGTTAATTCTATAACAAAATCAACAGAAGCTACAACACCACCAGCTTCTTTTACTAATTTAGTAACAGCTTCAATAGTTCCGCCTGTTGCTAATAAATCATCTATTACTGCTACTCTTTGACCTGGCTTTATTGCATCTTTGTGAATTTGAATTTCATCTGTTCCATATTCTAAATCATATGTCATTGATAAAGTTTCTCCTGGTAATTTACCTGGCTTTCTTACTGGAACAAATCCAACTCCTAATGCATATGCAACTGGTACTCCAAAGATAAATCCTCTTGCTTCCGGCCCTACAACTACATCTATGTTTTTGTCTTTTAAATGTTCTGCTATCTTATCAACTGATTCTTTTAGACCTTCTGCATCACTAATTAAAGTTGTGATATCTTTGAAGCTTATTCCTTCCTTTGGAAAATTTTCAATTACTCTTATTTTTTCTTTTAACTCCATAATTATCCCTCCATAGTATTTATTTTAACATAAACAGATAAATTCTTAGCCTAATACATAATATATAAATTATCTTAGTAATTCAAAAACAGTGCTATACATGCTTGATTTGCTTCATTGGATGACTTTTCTTTGAACTATATAGATATTTTACTATCTGATCTGCTCTATCTTTATCATTTGTAGTTAAAAGTTCTAATACTATTCTAGCATTATCCATAATTCCAACTGCTCCTACAGGCGGAATTAATGATTCTATTATCCTATTTATTCCATAATCGTCAAATTCTACTATATCATTGAATTCTATTATTGATCTTAACCCATTATTATTAGTATTAACTAAAAATTTATTACCTTCCTTAATAAATACTGCATTTTCTCCTTTTGCAGCCACTCTAGACCATTGTATTCCAATTAAAATAAGATCTAAATATTTATTTATACTTTTCATATTATAATAAATAGCAATAGCTTGCATTAATTTAAAAGTTATCCCGCTTGTGGATAAATCTTTATATCTATACTGACACCCTTTTTGATTAGGATTTATGTAAATATAGTCATTCACAGTATCGCTCAGCTCATTTTCAAGAACAATTAAATCTATACCTAACTCTTTACATAAGTTAACCTCGTCTTGTGACTTCAAACCTACACCTAAAGTTATTAAAAGCTCTGCGCCTAAAAAATCAACATTATCTTTTATATCTATAGAATTTATTCTTGCATCATTTTCCTGTCTATCATATATTAAATATTCTACATCAGCATTTAAATATCTGAGGACAAGAATTAATGATGAAACTGCACAAATTCCATCAAGATTATACGTACCATATACAACTATTTTTTGTTGATTATTAATAGCTAAAGCTAATCTCTCTATTGCTTTGTTCATACCTTTAAGTATAAATGGGTTATATCCAGTAATATAATTTGGACAATATATACTTTCCCAGAATTTACGCATGGCCTATTCCTCCATAAAATTAGAAAACACATATATTATAAATGATTGTAGCGATTTTTACAATTGTTTTATTAAGAATATAAAAAACCTCCAAAATTTTATGGAGGTTTTTGTTGAAATATACGTCTTATAATTAAGCAGTTTTAGTCTTTTTACCAACATTTTTCTTTTTTAAGAAAACCCATACTGGTGATGCTATAAATATTGAAGAATATGCTCCGCATACAATTCCAACCATTAATGGTATTGTAAATTCCCTAACAGATGGTACTAAAATATTTATAGCTATTATTGTTACCAAAGTAGATAGAGAAGTAAAAATAGATCTTCTCATAGTTTCAGTTATACTTACATCTGCAATTTCAGTTGAATTTGCTCTTCTCATCTTTTTGTTATTTTCTCTTATTCTATCAAATATTACTATTGTATCATTCATTGAATAACCTACTATAGTAAGAATAGCAGCAATAAAAGGAGTATTTACAGGTATTCCAAATATAGCATATACACTTATAGTTATTAATACATCATGTAATGTTGCAATTATAGCTGCAATACCAAATGTAAATTCAAATCTTATAGCAACATATATTAACATTACTACACTTGCTGCAAGAATTGCTAATAATGAATTTCTTGTTAATTCTTTTCCTATAGAAGCTCCAATTTCTTCTTGTGATTTTAATGCTGTGTCTTCTAATGAATACTCTTCCTCTAGTTTATCCATTATTGAAGCTAATTTTTCACTATCTAAATCTGTTGATTTTATTTCATATTCATAATCATTTGAAATAGTTGTACTTGAATCTGGTGCAATTTCTTTAACAATTGCATCCACATCTTCTTTATTTATATTTTCATTTAATTGTATTGATACCTGAGTACCACCTTTAAAGTCTATACCAAAATTTAATCCTTTAAAAAGTGAAAATCCTAATCCAATTACAATTATCATTAAGGAAATTGAAATCCATATCTTTGATTTTTCTATTATCTTAAGCATGTTTTTCAGCCTCCTTCTTCACTCCAAAATGCTCTGGTTTACTTAACATTCCACAATCTACTGCTAAATTAACTAATACTTTTGTTACTACAAGTGCAGTAAATAAACTTACTAATATACCTATCATTAAAGTTATTGCAAATCCTTTAACTGATCCTGATCCTATAAAGTATAGAATTAAAGCACATAGTATTGTTGTTACATTTGAATCTACAATTGAAGAAAGAGCGTTTTCTGAACCTCTTTGAATTGCTTTTTTAACAGAGATTCCTCTCTTTAACTCTTCTTTTGTTCTTTCAAAAATTAATATGTTAGCATCAACTGCCATACCAATTGTAAGAAGTAATGCTGCAATACCTGGAAGAGTTAATGTAACTCCTACTTCAACAAATATTATTAATATCAAGAATATATATAGTGTTAATGCTACACTAGCTAAAAATCCCTGACGTCTATATATAACAATCATCATTAAAAATACAAGTCCTACACCAATTGCTCCTGCTTTCATGGCATTAGGAAATGCTGTTGTTCCTAATTCTGCACTAACGTTCTTAACTGAAATTGATTTCACAGGAACTGGAAGTGCACCGGAGTTAATCATACCTGCTAAAGCTTTATTTTCTTCTAATGTTTCGCTGCCTGTGATAGATGCCCTACCATCAGTAATAGCAGTTTGAACTGTTGGTTCTGATACTAACTCATCATCAATGTATATCCCTATTTTTTGACCTATGTATTTCGATGTTGCATCAGCAAATTTTACTGTACCTTCATCATTAAATTCTAATCCAACTTCATATTTACCAGTTTGCTGGTTAAGCTGAGCTGTTGCTTTCTTAACATCACTTCCTGATAATATTTCTTCACCATCTGGACTCTTAAATGCTAATTTACCAGACTGACCTAAACTTTTTACGATTTCATTTGAATCAAATTGACCTGGAATATCTACTCTGACTCTTTTATCCCCTTCTGTTGTAATAACTGTTTCAGCAACTCCTAATTTGTTTACTCTTAATTCTAGATGCTGCTTTGTACTCTCTAGCTCTTCACTTGTTACATCATCCTTTTGGATTTCCATAAGAACTGAAACTCCACCTTGAAGGTCAAGTCCCCTAGTTATTGCTGTATAAAATGATTTAAATTGATAATCACCAATAACTAAGCCCTTAAATCCTGCAAAAGCAAAAAATCCTATTACAGCAATGATTAAAACAAGAAGTGCCGCACTTTTGCCCTTTTTTTTCATTTTACCTTCCTCCATAAATTATGTCTTTTAATATCGTAACTTTAAAATTAAAGCACGTATTTTATTGATTTTATTATGTAAAATATAACTATAAAATATTATAATTACCCTTATTAATACAATTTCTATTATATCATACTATAATTTCTTAATAAAGTTTTTTATTTCCACAATATATGCCATATTAAATTTAATTTTTAATAGTTCTTTTTAAATAACATATTTCAAGTGCCCTATACTTTACATATAAAAATCATTATTACCCATCAGCAATTTTACCATATTTATTACATTCATACAATGAATTATAAATATTAGTAATGTAAAAATAAGTTTCCATATATAAAAATAATTGAATAATGATTATTTAATTATCCTCACCTATATTCAATAATTTAAGAATAATGCTTCCTGACATCTTATAAATAATATCAGGAAGCACTAAAACTGCTATATTAAGTAAAATATATGCCTTTTAATTTATATGCATACATAAGATATAGATAAAGCTTCAAATCATCAATAACTCTTTACACATATTATGCTTCTGAACTATTTCCTGCTTTATAAGCAATACCAGTCTTATCAAATTTAATTTTAGTTTTTTCATTGCTTGTTTCAATAGTTACATATTTATCATCAATATGAGTTATCTTACCAACTATTCCACCTCTAGTAACTACTTCATCGTGAACTCTTAATTCATCAAGCATAGTTTGATATCTTTTCTTTCTCTTCTTTTCTGGAACTATCATTAAGAAATAGAATACAGCTAAAACAACCACAAAAGGTAATACATTAACTAATATCGCTGTCACATTGTTCATATTGTTATCCTCCATTTTATAATATTAAAATCAGTTTACATTTATAAGAATATAATATCAATATTATTATCTTAATTTTAATTATTTTTTAATAATATTATTAATTTTTTTAATATTAAATTCTTTATTTTATATTTTGTTCCATTGTGACAATTTTATGTATTTAAAACCACATAAAACTGTCATAACTTCACTATTATTCAAGTTACGGAATTATTTATTTCCCCACTCTTTTAATTTCTTTTCCTTAAATTCCTTATAATATCCGCCATCTATGGCTGCTCTTATATCTTCCATTAATTTATTATAGAAATATAGATTGTGTAATACACATAATCTCATAGCCAGCATCTCTTTAGCTTTAAATAAATGTCTTATATAAGATCTAGTATAATGCTTACATGCTGGACATTGGCATCCTTCATCAATAGGTTTTGCATCTAATTCATATTTTGCATTCATTAAATTAAGTTTGCCTTCACTAGTATAAACATTACCATGTCTTCCATTTCTGGCTGGAAGTACGCAGTCAAAGAAGTCTACACCTCTATCAACAGCTTCTAATATATTTTCAGGTGTTCCTACTCCCATAAGGTATATAGGTTTATCTTCTGGAAGATGTGGTACTACTGCTTCTATTACTCTATACATATCTTCATGACTTTCACCAACAGCTAATCCACCAATAGCATACCCATCTAAGTCCATTTTAGTTATTTCTTTAGCATGTGCTATTCTTATATCTTCGTATACTCCACCTTGATTGATACCAAAAAGCATCTGCTCTTTGTTTATTGTTTCTGGCAGAGAATTTAATCTATCCATTTCGGCTTTACATCTTTCAAGCCATCTTGTAGTTCTTGCTACAGATTTTTCAACATATTCTCTTGTTGAAGGGTTTGGTATACATTCATCAAACGCCATAGCTATTGTTGATGCTAAATTACTTTGAATCTGCATTGATTCTTCTGGTCCCATGAATATTTTCTTTCCATCAATATGAGAATTGAAGTAAACTCCTTCTTCTTTAATCTTTCTCATTGCTGAAAGTGAAAATACTTGGAATCCACCTGAATCTGTAAGTATTGGTCTATCCCAATTCATAAACTTATGTAATCCACCCATTTTGCTTACAACCTTATCAGTTGGTCTTAAGTGTAAATGGTATGTGTTAGATAATTCAACCTGACATCCTATTTCCTTTAAATCCATACTTGAAACAGCACCCTTAATGGCAGCTAATGTTCCAACATTCATAAATACAGGAGTCTGTATTGTTCCATGAGGAGTAACAAACTGACCTCTTCTAGCATTTCCATCTTTTTTTAACAGCGTGTATCTTTTTTTCACAAGCGTCACCTCTTAATTATAATTTAAATATAACTCGAAACACTTGACTATGTCACCTCATCAATTGCTCAAATAATCAGTACTAACCTGATAATTATAACAAATATACTGTAAAAAAATCAAAA
>JBJEJM010000131.1:11505-19122 GCA_051878075.1 Clostridium sp.
AAATTAGTTATTAAGTTATCGACTACTTTAAACTTATATCCTGGATAAATAAAAATATCTGTCCATCCACTCTGTTCTTTTACAAATCCATTTTCATCACCAATAGTTTCTAATGTTCTTGTAGATGTAGTTCCTACAGAAATTATTCTTCCACCATTTTTCTTTGTTTCATTTATTATATCTGCACTTTCCTTTGAAAGCATATAAAACTCTGAATGCATCTGATGCTCTTCTAAATTTTCAACTTTTACTGGTCTGAAAGTTCCAAGACCTACATGTAAAGTAAGATAAACTACATTTACTCCTTTTTCTTTTATCTGCTCTAATAACTCCTTTGTAAAATGTAATCCTGCTGTAGGAGCTGCTGCAGATCCATTTTCTTTAGAATAAACAGTCTGATATCTTTCTCTGTCTTCTAATCTTTCATGAATATAAGGTGGAAGCGGCATTTCTCCTAAAGAATCAAGAACTTCTTCAAAAATTCCATCATAGTGGAATTCTACTATTCTATTTCCATCTTCTTTGACTTCAACTACTTCTGCTTTAAGCTTTCCTTCACCAAAAGTAAACTTTCTTCCTACTCTTGCTGATTTTCCAGGCTTTGCAAGACATTCCCATCTGTCTTTTTCAACTCTTTTAAGTAAAAGGAATTCTATTTTTCCGCCTGTTCCTTCTTTTTCACCTATTAATCTTGCCGGCATAACTCTTGTATTATTTAATACAAGAGTATCTCCTGGATTTAAATAATCTATGATATCATGAAATACCTTATGTTCTATTTCTCCAGTCTTTTTATCTAATACCATTAATCTTGAAGTATCTCTTTTTTCTAGAGGATGCTGAGCAATAAGTTCCTCTGGTAAATAAAAATCAAATTCTTTAACGTTCATTTTATTATCTCCAAACAATTTATTATTTTAATATTAATTCAAGTTATTCATCATCTTCATCAAAAAATGTACCTTGAACTTTTATATCTGTTTTTTTAGAAGGATTCACCCTGCCTAAATGTTCATATGCTTTATCACTTGCTATTCTTCCTCTTGGTGTTCTTATTATGAATCCCTGCTGAAGAAGATATGGTTCATAAACATCTTCTATGGTTCCAAGTTCTTCTCCTATAAAATATGAAAGAGTCTCAATTCCAACTGGTCCACCATTAAAATTATCTATAATTGCTTCTAAAATCTTATTATCCACTTTATCAAACCCTAAATTATCAACTTCTAATAATTGAAGTGCTTCTCTTGCTTCTTTTAATGAAATTAATTTATTAGATTTGACTTCTGAATAATCTCTTACTCTTTTTAAAAGCCTGTTAGCAATTCTAGGAGTCCCTCTAGATCTTCTTGCAATCTCCATGGCACCTTCTTCTGTAATTGTACATCCTAAAACTACTGCGCTTCTTATAATTATTTCTTTAAGTTCTTCATTTGTGTAATATTCCATTGCACAAAGAACACCAAATCTATCTCTTAATGGCGCTGTAAGCATACCAACTCTCGTTGTTGCTCCAATAAGCGTAAATTTAGGAAGATCAATTCTTATTGATTTTGCAGATGCTCCCTTTCCTATAACTATATCAAGAACATAGTCTTCCATTGCAGGATATAATATTTCTTCAACACTTCTGTTTAATCTGTGAATTTCATCAATAAATAAAACATCATAATCTTTTAATGTAGTAAGGATAGCTGCCAGATCTCCTGCTCTTTCAATTGCAGGACCTGATGTAACTTTAAGATCACCCTTCATTTCTTTTGCAATAATATTAGCAAGTGTTGTTTTTCCAAGTCCAGGTGGTCCATATAATAAAACATGATCAAGTGCTTCATTTCTATTTTTAGCTGCCTGAATAAATATATCCAGTCTTTCCTTGACCTTCTGCTGTCCTATATATTCAGTTATTCTTTGAGGCCTTAAACTTAATTCAGAATTCAAATCTCCATTTAATTCTGATGGATTAACTATTCTCTCCATGTCAATTCACCCCCGTTTTTTAAATAAATTTAATATATTTTCTATTTATATAAGTTTCTTTAATATTCATTATTCACTATGTAATATTCTTAGAAACTCAATTTATGACATAAAAATTTAACTCATAAGTGCTTTTAATGCATTCTTTATCATATTTTCAACAGTATCAGTTTTATCTATAGTTTTAAGTACCTTTTCAGCTTCTTTTTCACTGTATCCAAGTGCAATAAGAGCACTTAATACTTCTGAAACTGCCATTAAGTTATTTTCTTCGGAAGTTTCTGAACCATCTTGATCAATATTGTTCAACAATTCATCTGGCTGTAACTTATCCTTTAATTCTAATATAATTCTTGCAGCTGTCTTTTTACCAATTCCTACACCTCTGCATATATGTTTTTCATCACCTGTCATTATAGCATATTTTAAATTATTTAATCTGCTTATAGATAATAATGATAAAGCTGCCTTCGGTCCCACTCCATTTACTGTAAGAAGTAATTTAAACATTTCAAGTTCTTCTCTTGAATCAAAACCGTATAATCCAATAAAATCTTCTCTTACTATCTGATCAAGATATAATATAACTTCTTCTCCACATTCAGGAATCGAAGACATTGTAGCTCCAGATGTGAATATCTTGTAACCTATTCCATTGTTTTCTACTACAATATAATCCTTGTTTATACCTACATATTTTCCTTTTATGTATTCATACATATAATTTTTTCCTCCATATCCCCATGTATAAGCCTAAATTATACTTTATCATTTTAATAAAAATCTTTCAACTTAATATTCCATGGTTATTCAATTGAAAATCAGTAGTTGAAACGTTCATTAGATATACATATGTATATTTTAAAAAAAAGCAGTTTCAAAGTACCATAGCACTTCAAATACTGCTCATTTTTATGACAAAAATTCTGATAGATTTTCTTCTGCTTCATCTTTTGTATCATATTCAAATTCAAAATTTTTAATCTTTGTTATATCTGCTGGTGTAAGACTATCAACCTTCTTATAATCTTTATAGACTGATTCATCATTTTCGATCATCAAGGTTCCATTTTCATCAGTCTTGTATATTACGAAATATCCATCTTTTTCCCCAATATAATACTTATTAGGTTTTACAGTCTGAGAAGGATCTCTCTTATAGGTAAGTTCTTTTTCAGATGTAAGAACCAATACATAACCTTTATCTCTTAAAGCTTTTGATAATTCAGTTTCGCTTAAGTCATCACTTAAATTTAATTGTTTTTTTAAATCTCCTAATGATAATTCTTCTTCTTTAATTTCTCCAGAATAAAGACATATTTTTGTTTCATTTGAAAGATCATCTTCTGTATCTGTTTTTTCCACTACACGTGCGTTATCCTTTTCAACACTAGGTCTCTTTGATATATATTTATCACATAAATAATAAGTTAATGAAAATATAATTGCTAACAGTAATGTCATTACAATAAACATTCTTTTTTTACTCATCTAAATAATCCCTCCTTATTTTAGGATTATTGACTCTTTTATTTAATTTAATACACATTTATTTCAAAATTTTATGTATCTATGAGAAAAAAACAAGCCTTACTATCAATGTAATAAGTCTTGTTTTCATCATTAAAATTATTCAAACAATGTATCTTCAAACAAAAGCTGATATCCTTGTGGTTTTCCACATACTGAACAGTATTTAGGAGGTTCACTTCCTTCATATATGAATCCACAGTTAGTGCACATCCATTTGGAGTTCTGAGTTTTTTTAAATAAAGTTCCGTCTTCCATTTCTTTTGCATAACATTCAAAACGTTCGCCATGAATTTTTTCAATAGATGCTATATTCTCAAATAAAACTGCTATATCTGCAAAACCTTCTTCTCTTGCTATTTCAGCAAATTCTTTATAGACTACATCATGTTCTTCAAATTCATTATGTGCAGCAGATTTTAACAGTTTCAATGTAGGTTCATCCCCCTCAACAGGATATGAAGCATTATTAATATCTATATTTTCCCCGCTGAAATCCTTAAGTTTACTAAAAAAAACTTCAGCATGAACTTTTTCTTGATTTGCTGTGTATTTAAACAGACTCTCAATTATATGAAATCCTTCTTTTTTTGCTTTTTCTGCTGCTATATCGTATCTATTTCTAGCCTGACTTTCTCCTGCAAATGCTCTCAACAAATTAATTTTTGTTTTGCTGTCTTTTAAATCCATAAAAGAATCCTCCTTATAATATATAACATATAAATATTATTGTGCTTTTAGGATAAGTTTATTCATTATAGCAGCATAAACAAATCAGATTATCTTACTCTATTAATAAATCCACACTTCTTACATAAATCTTCAACTGCTTTCCTGCCTGAAAATCCATTATATATTGATTTTGCTCTTTCTGAATTTACTATACTTTCTAAATCCTGATCAAATATATTTCCAAGGGGTATACTGCCTTCACTATCAAGACAGCATGGAACAACAGTGCCATCTACAAGTATTCCAATTTGATCTCTTAAACCATAGCAGAATGCTCTTTCTCCCAGTTCTTCATCTTTAAGAGACGGCCACTTGAATTTTTCACCCATACTTATGTATACCTTATCTTTGATTTTAAAGCTGTTTTTTTCTTTAAATACTTCACAAAGCTTTACATTAAGACTGAATTCATCTTCTAAAAGTTTAAATATATCTATATTCATATCATTTTTCCCTTTATATTTTCCATCTAAATTCCATAATCTTAATGAACATATTATATCAGTTGTATCACATGCTTCCTTAATAAAATCTATTATATTATTTATGTACAAATTAAAATCAGCTTCCTTATCATTAGCCTCAAAACTATGTAGTGATATGTTTACCTGCCTTAAACTTTTAGAATTAAGAAGCACATCCTTTACATTATTAATTAATGTTCCATTGGTTGTAATATTAACTTTAATATGATTATGTTCACTTATTTCTAAAAAACTCTTTAGATTTTTATTTAAAAATGGTTCACCCATCAAATGAAAATATATATGATCTGTGTGTCCTTTTATTTTATCTATAATTTTCTCAAATGAATTTACATTCATAAATTCATATTTTCTAGATGTTTTAGGACAGAAATTACAGCTTAAATTACATATATTTGTAGTTTCTATATAGATTTTCTTAAATTTTTTCATAAGTTATTATCTCCACATTTATTATCTAAATTTAAAATTACAATTCAGTATATATATTATTTTCTGCAATTTCAACTTAATTAATCTATAATGTAGATTTTATTTATATAAAATAACAGTGAGAAATATATACCTGTTCTCACTGTTTAAGCACTTCCACTTATAGTAAACATTTTCATTTTCCCGCTACTTCATATTTTCCTTTTTTATTTCTTCTTTATTTTCTTTGAGATTATCACTATTGTCAGGTTCATCTAAAGATTTTAGTTCATTATCTTTAAAATCCCTGCAATTTATATTCCATGAATCTACAGCAAGCGATATATAATAAAATAAGAGCAACAATAAAAGTAATATTCCACTTACAATCAAAGTAATAAATAAAGTGGTCAATGAAGCACCTAAATTTAAAGATATCATACTATTCTCCCCTTATAAGATTCATTCATATATAAATATTAATTTAACCTTAAATTTATATTTATATTGTATTATATGATTCTACTATTTCATACTTTACTATTTTAAGGAAAAATAATAGATATTGAAACATAAAAAGGTATTAATTTTATTTACATTTTTTGGTAAAATAATATATATATAATTATATATTCAAACATAAAAGAGAAATCTTTGATTGTTATCATATATTTTAATATTTAAATTAAATATAGGAGTTTTTTATGATAGATAATAATATTATAAATCATATTTTGCAGGGAAATTCTCTAGATGCATATAATACATTTGGTGCCCATTTTGCATATGAATATAAACAGCATGGTGTACGCTTTACAATATATGCGCCTCACGCTGTCAGAGTCCAGGTTGTTGCAGATTTCAATAACTGGTCTGGGTATGATATGGATCGTCTTCCATCAGGAGTATGGAGTATTTTCATTAAAGACGTTCCTGAAATGTCCTTATACAAATATCGAATTTTCACTCAGGACAATAAATCTATAGATAAAATAGATCCATTTGCTTTTTATTCTGAACTAAGGCCTAATAATTCATCTATAATATATGACATAAATAGCTTTAATTGGACTGATGATATCTGGATGAATTCAAGGGTTAAAAATTTTGATTCTCCTTTAAGTATATATGAACTGCATCTTTCTTCATGGAAAATGAAGAGTGGCTATAACAATTTTTATAATTATAAGGATTTAGCAGATATGCTTATTCCCTATGTAAAAGAAATGGGATATACGCACATTGAGCTTCTTCCAATAACTGAATATCCATTTGATGGTTCATGGGGATATCAGGCCAGCGGCTATTTCAGTCCTACCAGCAGATATGGTTCTCCAAAAGATTTTATGAAGTTTATTGATAAATTCCATAATGCAGGTATAGGTGTTATCATGGATGTGGTTCCAGGACATTTTGTAAGAGATTCCTTTTCTTTGAGCAGATTTGATGGAACTTATATGTATGAAAAAAATTATGAAGATAATAGATATACTGAATGGGATACTAATATTTTTGATTTTACTAAGCCATACGTATTAAGCTTTGTGCGTTCATCGCTTGATTTCTGGCTTTCTTACTATCATATTGATGGACTCAGATATGATGCTGTCTCGACTATGCTATATGAATCCGGTGATGTAAATAAAGGAATAAACGAACCTGGATTATGGTTTCTCAAAAGCAGCAATTATCTTCTTCAGAATAGGCATCCTAATGTAATGCTTATAGCTGAGGATTCATCACCTTTTATAAAAGTAACTGCCCCTGTAGTTTATGGAGGTGTTGGTTTTGATTATAAATGGAACTTTGGCTGGATGCATGATACCCTTGAATACTTTGGAATGAATCCTTCTGAAAGGGAACATAATAGATATAAATTAACAACTTCTCTTGAATATTTTTATAATGAAGTTTATCTTCTTCCAGTATCCCATGATGAAGTTTCACATTTTAAGACTTCTGTTGTAAATATGATGTATGGTGGATATGATGAAAAATTCAGTAATCTTAAATGTTTTTATCTCTTTATGTTTACACATCCAGGCAAAAAGCTTAATTTTATGGGAAATGAAATTGGTCAATTTGAAGAATGGTATGATAATAAAGAAATCAACTGGAGTGTTTTAGATTATCCTAAACATCAGATATTTAAAAATTATTTTGCAAAACTTCAGAAAATATATAAGACTGAAAGCTGCTTATATAAAAATGACTATAATGCAAATAGTTTCAGCTGGATTAATACAGATAATGCTTCAAAGTGTATTTTTGCATATAAAAGAAATGATTTGAATAATAACTTATGTTATGTAATTTTAAATTTAAGCGATAAATCCTATAGCTCTTTTCTTCTTGAAGTAGATTCATATGGCTGGTATTATGAACTTCTTAATAGTGAAGATGAAGAATTGGATAAAACAGATAAATCTTCTAAAAGAAAATGTTCAAAAAAAATCAACAGCAAATATTATATTTCTGT
>JBJEJM010000132.1:0-4184 GCA_051878075.1 Clostridium sp.
AAAAGAAAAAAAATATATTGAATAAACTTCTTATATACATTAATTCTGACATATCACTTGATAATAATACTCAAATATTTTAATTTTTGCAAAGGAAAATTAGTATTGATGTATAATAAAATAATATATATGTATTATACATCAATACTAATGATAAAAACTGGAGGTTTTTTATGAACATCAAACAAGAAGTAAGTATAAAAAAAATAGGAAAAGATGCAGAAGAACTATTCCGTGGAGGATTTTTCTGTTCTGAAGCATTAATAAGTTCAATCAGATCTAACTTTGAATTAGATATCCCAGAAGAAGTAATATCTATGGCATCAGGATTTCCTGTAGGTATAGGACGTTCTAAATGCATATGCGGAGCTGTTTCTGGTGCTGTTATGGCATTAGGATTATTCTTTGGACGTACAAAACAAGGAGATCCAAAGGTGGAAAAGAATCTTGAACTTTCAAAGGAATTACACGACTGGTTTAAAAGTTCTAACGGCAAAAATTCTTTATGCTGCCGTATACTTACAAAGGAATTTGATATGGGTTCTGGTGAGCACAAAGAACAATGCATAAGATTTACTGGAATGGTTGCTGAAAAGACTGCTGAAATAATTGTAAGAGAATTAAATCTAGTTAATCTGGATGGATAATTCAATTTTTCATTAATAAGCAAAAGGGAGCGTATCAGAATGCCGGTATGTTCCCTTTATTAAATATTATTTTCCCTGAAACATTTAGTTGCTAATAAATTTATGTATTTTATCTATCTTCCATATATTCACTAAATGATGTTTCAAAATTATCATCATTATTTACACAATAATCATAGAAATCTTTTAAGAATTCTGCTCTGCTATTTTCAGGATTTTCCTTATCTTCTGAATTCCCTTCAATAAGATCTGATCCTCCAATTAAAGCTTGTCTCTTTAAAATGTCAAAATAAGATACATTCTTAGCATTATTCATCATATCATACATAGCCATAAATGTAGTTGTTCTTCCAACTCCTCCTCTACAGTGGAAATGGAACCAGGTATTCTTTTTCTTTGATAATTTCTTTATTTTCTTTACAAATTTATCAACATCATCATTAGCTGGTCTTAAATGATCAGAAACCATAATTCTTAAATATCTTACATCTAATGATTCAGCCATTTTACTTTCTGGTTCAGCAGTTTTAACATTATCTAATTCTGTAATGTCAGAACCTGATTTCTTTGCATTATAATCAAATTTTGCATAACCAGCCTTTTTTATATCATGAAACTTAGTCTTTTCATCTTTTAGAACTTCTTTTTCAGTAAGATCTATGTTTGCATGATTATTTTCTCCATACCATGAAACTGCATAACCATCAACAACTCCATGAGATTCTTTACGAAGGTCTACATCTACTAAATTATAACCTTTTGTTTCTTCTTTAATTAACTTCAATCCATTTTCAGATAATGCGCCGCTTCCTGACATATTTAAATCTGCAAGACCAGTTAAATTAATGTTTTCAGTATCTTTTCCAGATATATCATCCTTAGTAGTTCTGAAATTCTTTGGAAGTTTCTTATCACTGTTTACATCAATTAAAAATTGTACAGTACTATTTTCCTTTTCACTATTTACTGTATAAACAGCTTTATTTTCAGTTTTGACTTCTGATGCATCTGCATTAGCTGAAACTGAAGTTATTGCTACTGTTGCTGTGACAACTGCTGTCACAAATAGTTTTAGTTTATTTGTTCTCATTATTATCTCTCCTTTTTACCCTATTGAGAATTTATCTCACATTTATAAATTATACACATTATTTTCCTTTTTCCAACACTTTTACTTAAAAAGTGATAATATTTATTTTATTGATAATTTTGTTATTTAATATCTATATTTCCATAAAATTATTTTTAATATTCTGAAAATATTTTTATAAATAAAAAAAGAATTTACTTTAACTATAAAATTTCAAAGTAAATTCTTATCAAATATCTTAATAACATTATTTTTTTATTTTTATGATATTCTATACATTTGTTTATGAGAACATTATATACTGCTTTTATATTGAATATATATCAGAGAATTCTATATTGCAGGTTTCAACTTTTGATACTATTTGTTTTGTATATGCGTAATTTTCTTTCTTTGCTTCAATTAACCTTATTGGCAGAACAAATACGAATTTTGTTTTCTTTGATTCAGAAGTATCTACAAATATCCTTCCTCCATGCAATTCAACAAGAAGTTTTACTAAAAATAATCCGATTCCTGTTCCTTCTGCCTTCCTTGTAAATAGACTTTCAGACTGGGTAAATCTCTCAAAAATTCTTTCTTTATCTTCATGTGGTATTGGTGCTCCATCATTTTCTACACTTATGACTGCTTCGTTCTTTTCCTTGTCAATATTGATTAATACTTCAATATTGCCATCTTCATCTGTATATTTTAATGCATTTGAAAGTAAATTAAGCATTATCCTTTCTATTTTTATAGGATCGCATGCCAGCATTATCTCTTCCTCCACAGTATCGAAAACTATATTCCTTTTATTCTGGTTTAAATATTCTGCAACTGAAAGCACAATATCTTCAACTATACTTACAATATTATAATTTCCAAGCTCCAGATCATAACTTCTGCTGTCAATTTTAGTGATATCCATTACGTTATTTACAATTTTCAAAAGCCTGTACGAATTCTGTTTAATTCCTTTCAAATATCCTAGTATAATATCAGAATTACATTTATTTTCTGAATTGGTCAGTTTATCGCTTAATATCTGTACTGTTGTAAGAATTATATTTAATGGTGTCTTAAATTCATGAGACATATTTGCAAAAAAATCTGTTTTTAAGCTTTCCATTTCTATTGTTTTTTCTAATTCAATTTTTTCTTTCTCTAGTTTCAGCGTAGATGTTATATCCTTCCCAGTAATATAAAACTTATTATCTTCTTCATTATACTGCATATTCCACTTAATACTTTTATATTCATTATCTGCACATAAATATCTTATTACAAATCCCTTTACTGACCCGTGTTTCTTAACAGCTTCATATATTTTCTCAATCTTTTTTTCATCATCAGGATGCCTTAAATCTGCACTCATTACAACATCATCAACTCTTTCAATATTGTTTCCAAGGAACCTTTGAAATTTTTCTATGCTAGTCCCATTTTCAAAATAAAAATTATCTGCATCTGTTTCAAAATAAAAATCAATGGAATTGTCTAAGAAAATCTGAAGCTTTTTTTCACTCTCTTTTCTCTTCTGCAATTCTATTTTATATTTATTGGTAAGTTTCCTATTTTTAATAATTATCCCAAGTCTTTCGCAAGTACTTTTAATTATATTTTCTGCAATAACATTGTATACATATGATTTTTTATTATCATAATGAAGATTCAATATCCCTATAAATTCATTTTCAAATTCTATCAAATATGTTCTTACATACCCTCTCATGTTCATTCCAACATAATGTGTCTCAATGCATCTGTTTTTTTCATTAGCTTCCATGCATTTCTGTATTCCCTTTTCACTTATCTCAAAATTATCCCACTCTAGAAATAAATCATCACATGTTTTTAAAAATATATTTATCTTTTTATAATCTTCATCAAATATATATATAGTTACGTCATCTGCTTTTAATATATCTTTTAAAATAAATGGAAGTTCACTTTTATCATTTTCTTTTCTATCATTTAATAATGTTAATGTACTTTTTTCTATTTCCCTATAAATATCCTCATTAATTTTTATATTTTTTCCTATTCCCCCTATCATGGTTTCCTGTGAATCATTATTAGGTATTGTCATTTTGGAAATTTCTAGAAAAGTCTTAGACTTCTTATCTTTAATTTCGCAATCATTTTTTCCAATTATGTCTTCTGAATTCATATCAATTAATTTAGCATAATATTTATTGACATATTTATATATTCCATCACTGTCTTTCAACCAGACTGCATAAGGAATATTGTCTATCAAATATTTTAAATTCTTTAATGTTGCTTCTTCAATCTCTTTATGTTTAGCATTAGTTTCTCTGCCCCAAAATTTAAATATTTTCTTTAAATTTATCATTTTCCTTATTTCGTTCATCATTATAATTTACTTCCAAAACCTCAAATTTTATTTCTTTATCATTGGTATAGATAGCTGTACATAATTATAAACCTTATACTTTATCTAT
>JBJEJM010000133.1:0-4162 GCA_051878075.1 Clostridium sp.
ATCTTCTTTCAATACAGGTTCATAAACTACAACTTCAATTCCTTTTCCTTTTATTCTCTTCATTATCCCTTGAATTGAAGAAGCTCTAAAATTATCAGAGTTTGTTTTCATTGTTAATCTATAAATTCCTACGATTTTAGGATTTTTCTTTATTATCTGTTCTGCAATAAAATCTTTTCTAGTTCTATTTGCATCAACTATAGCTCCGATTATATTGTTAGGTACATCTTCATAATTAGCCCTAAGCTGCTTAGTATCCTTAGGAAGACAGTATCCACCATATCCAAATGAAGGATTATTGTAATGATTTCCTATTCTAGGATCAAGTCCAACCCCTTCAATGATCTGCTTAGTATTCAGTCCTCTAACTTCTGCATATGTATCAAGCTCATTAAAATAAGCTACTCTTAAAGCTAAATATGTATTAGAAAACAATTTTACTGCTTCTGCTTCTGTACTATCAGTAAATAATGTAGGTATATCTTCTTTTATTGCTCCTTCTCTTAAAAGACTAGCAAATTTTTCAGCTCTTTCTGACTGTTCACCAACAATTATTCTTGAAGGATATAAATTATCATAAAGTGCTCTGCCTTCTCTTAAAAATTCAGGTGAAAAGATTATATTTTCTGTATCAAACATTTCTCTCACCTTTTTAGTGTATCCTACTGGCACAGTTGATTTTATAACCATTGTAGCTTCTGGATTGATTGCCAGTACATTTGCTATTACTGCTTCAACAGTTCTTGTATTAAAATAATTAAGTTCTGGATCATAATTAGTTGGAGTTGAAATAATAACAAATTCAGCATCTTTATAAGCCATATATGAATCTGTTGTAGCAACTAAGTTTAAATCCTTATTCTTTAAATAATCTTCTATTTCCTTATCAACTATAGGTGATATTTTACCATTAATCATATCAACCTTCTCTTGAATAATATCTACTGCTACAACTTCATTATTTTGTGCTAATAAAATTGCATTAGACAATCCAACATACCCTGTTCCTGCAACTGCTATTTTCATAATATTATCCTCCATCCTAACTCGCATGTTCATCGCCAAATAAAACAAAAAATGTTTTAAAAATAAGCTTCAAATCTAACCATATACTTGCATCATCTACATATTTAACATCAAGTTCCATCCATTCTTCAAATCCTATACTGTTTCTTCCTGAAACCTGCCAATAGCATGTTAATCCTGGCTTTACATCAAGCCTCTTCATCATCCATGGTTCAAATTCTTTGACTTCTTTTGGCAGTGAAGGCCTCGGTCCAACCAGACTCATTTCTCCTTTTAACACATTAATAAGCTGAGGAAGTTCATCAATACTTGTCTTCCTTATAAATTTCCCAATCTTTGTTATTCTAGGATCTTCCTTAATCTTAAACATAGGCCCACTCATTTCATTATGCTTATTAAGAGCTTCTTTTAATTCTTCTGCATTAACTACCATAGATCTAAATTTGTACATATAAAATTTCTTTCCTTTTAACCCAACTCTCTCTTGTTTGAATATTATTGGTCCTTTAGAATCTATTTTTATAGCTATTGCTACAAGAATAAGAATCGGTGATAAAACAATTAATCCTGTTAATGAACAAATAATATCAATTACCCTTTTTACCATATAATAGCTTGTCCATTTAGAAGCTATCCCCTCATATTTAATATCATCTTTTTTAATCTTTAGTTGCTGCACTATTATCCTCCTCTATTAAAAAATATATATCAAAATATTTTTATAGCTTTAAACAAATATTATATTGGTAAATATTAAATTATACACTTTTTACAAAATTTAAAAATATAATCTATGTATCTATTTATTTAGTAAAAAAAGAAAATATCCCTCTCTTTTTTCTTATATTTTTACCATCAAAATAAATTCGATTATTTTCTAAAATGTTAAATGCACTTTCGTTAAATTTTTTTATATTTTTTTCACCAATAATCTCTAATGCCTTTCTCATATCAGCATCTCTAGAGCTGTTAGTGTTATGTGCATCTGAACCAATAAAATTATATATATCGTGTTTTAAAAATAATTCAGCTGTCTTTTTAACTTCAGATCCAAATCTCCCTTCAATGCTTCCACTATTTAATTGAAATAAATATCCTTCATCTATAAGCTTATTTATCCTTTCAGGATTTCTAATTAGATATCTATATCTTTCTGGATGGGCAATTATTGGCACTATATCCCTTATTTGAAGTTCATAAATATAATCATATGCATTATCATCAAAAGTTCTCATATCAAATTCAATAAGCATATATCTTGAATCATTAAGCGTACCTATTTTTCCTTTCATATAGTCTTCTACAATTTTTTCTGTAAAAAACACTTCTTGGCCACTATACACTTTAAGATTAATTCCTTCTTTTTCAATGATTTTATTAATATCATTTACATATTCTTTTACTTCACTTATAGCTGTCTCTCCATAATTCATTAAATAATGTGGAGTTGCAATAATTTTTTTAGTTCCACACCTTTCAGCTAGTTTAAGCATTTCTATTGTCATTTCCATACTTCTAGATCCATCATCTATTTCTGGTATTATATGTGAATGTATATCAACCATCTTTCGCCTCCAGAAAATAAAATCAAAGTCAATAATACTTTATTTACATCATTATTAGTATTCTTTATAGAAAATATTAATTTTCATCATGTCCATAATAGTAATAAAACTTTCCTTTTACATTTCTTGCTGAATGTAATACAACTCCAAGAACATTAGCTCCAACCTTGTCTAAAGAATTTTTAGCTTCAATAACTGATTCTCTCTTTGTTCTTTCAGCTCTTGTAACCAAAATTGTTCCATCTACTTTAGTTGATAATATCTGTGCATCCGTTACAACTCCAATAGGTGCACTATCAAGAATTATTATGTCAAATTCATCCCTAAATAACTCTAAAAGCCCATTCATTGCAGCTGAAGCCAACATTTCTGAAGGATTTGGTGGTATTTTTCCTGAAGTTAAAATATATAAATTTTCATTTCTCTGATGAACAACTTCATTAAGTTCAACCTTTCCTAAAAGTAATTCTGATAAGCCTGCCATATTCGAAATTTTAAAATTTTTATGCATAGCTGGTTTTCTTAAATCGCAATCGATAATAAGAACCTTATTATTACTTTGAGCAAAAGATAAAGCCAGATTTCCGGATACTGTAGATTTTCCTTCCGCTGCTTCTGCGCTTGATACAAGAATCGTCTGAATTTTTTTATCAAATGATGAATATTGTATATTTGTTCTTAATATTCTATAAGCTTCTGACACAACTGACTTAGGATTTTTCTCAAGTATAAACCCATTAAATGTCTGATTTTTCATTGCTTTTTTCACTCTACTGTTAAATAGCATCTCATTACTCCCCTATTCAAAAAGATATTCATCAGGAATAATACCAATTGCAGGAACACTCATAATCTGTTCAATTTCTTCTTTAGTTCTGAACGTATCATCCATAAATTCAATAAGGAAACATAAACCTATACTTGCCATTAATCCTAATGCAAATCCTATTAATATATTCATTTTCTTATTAGGACTTACAGGATTTACTGGCGTCTTTACCTCTTCAATTATTCTTACATTTCCATTTGGTATTAGTTCTATTGAATACTCAATAAATTCTGCTGTTATCAATTCCACTATTTCTCTTGCTGCTTCTTTATCTACATTTGTATAGCTTATTTCTAATATCTGAGTATCAGCTCTTGGATTTACTGTAAGGTTACTCAGTATATCCTTTGACTCAATATCAATATTACTTTCCTTAATAGCTCGTCCAACTAAATCATTTGTAGTAATAATCTCAGCATATGTTTTTAACAATTTCTGATACATTTGTACATCATTATTGCTATAAGACTGATCTTGAACTGTATTGCTTTCTTTACCAATAAATAATTTTGTATTAGCTTGATACTTAGGATCTATTGCAAAAAAGCTTATAACTGCACTTATTATTGTGGATATTATAGTTATTGATATAATAACTTTCCATCTTTTTATCAATACATTTGCAATGTCTTCAATTTTTATAATTTCTTCATTCATTTCCTTCCTTCTCCATAATATATATTTTTTCTACAATATCTTTTTTATTATATCATTATTTGCTACTTATGTTAATACTAATTAT
>JBJEJM010000134.1:0-13502 GCA_051878075.1 Clostridium sp.
ATGAAAGACCAGATTTGGATTTAGTAAGAAAGGTATTAGAAGAGAATAAAGACATTGAAGTTGTACATACAACTCATAATGAGACAGGGACAGGAATACTTAATCCAATAAGAGAAATAGGTGCCTTGGTTCATGAATTTAAAAAAGTATTTACTGTTGATACAACTTCATCATATGCAATGATACCAATAGATATGGATAAAGATAATGTTGATTTTGTAATGTCATCAGCCCAAAAAGGACTTATGTCAATGACTGGGTTATCATTTATAGTAGGAAATAGGGAAATTATAGAAAGAACAAAGAATTATAAAACTAGATCTTATTATTGTAATTTATATATGCAGTACGATTTTTTTGAGAAAACAGGAGAAATGCATTTTACACCACCAGTTCAAACTATATATGCAACTAGACAAGCTATAAAGGAATATTTCGAAGAAGGAGAAATGCCAAAATATGAACGCCATTTAAGAGTATGGAGAGCTATTCATAAGGGAAAAGATGAACTTGGATTTAAAGATATAATCAAAAAAGAATGGCAGAGTGGATTGGTAGTTTCAATAAAATATCCAAATGATCCAAACTGGAATTTTGAAAAAGTACATGATTACTGCTATGAAAGAGGATTTACTATTTATCCTGGTAAAATAGCAAGTACTGATACTTTTAGATTATGTTCATTAGGGAAAATAGATGAAAATGATATTGAAGATTTCTTTAAAGTTTTAAAAGAAGCATTAATTGCAAATAATATAGCTGTTCCAGTTAAGTATTAAGAATTTTAGGGAAGAGCAGAGATATCAAATTTTACTAATTTGTATAAAAGAAATATTCAATAAAGTATTTAATATTTTATTGAATATTTCTTTTCATTTTCTATAACAGGAATTTTATCAACAACCATTTCATCAATTCTTGAAAAATTATTTCCTTTCTTTAAAGTAGAAATAAACTGGTTTAAAGTTTCTTCTAATCCTTGAACTTCTATTTGAACTCTGCCATCATGTAAGTTTCTACACCATCCAGTAAGTTTTAAATTTACAGCTGTAAGCTGAGTGAAAAATCGAAATCCTACACCTTGAACTCTGCCATCTACTAGAATTGAATATCTAATCAAAATCAACACCTCCATAATTATAGTATAAATAAAAAAAGATTTTCTATTAATGATTATATTATATATATTTAATTTTATATTGTAAATTGTGAAGTAATCATTTAGATTATTATGAACTTATTAGTAATATACTATAAAAAATACACTGATAAGATTTTTAATACTAAATTAGATAATATTTATAATTTTTAGGGGGGAGAAGTATAATATAAATATAAAAGGGGCAATATTTATATATAAAGCTTAAAGAATAAATGGAGGGCTGATATTATATATGGTTGAGAGAAGTATGGTATTAATCAAACCTGACGGAGTTGAAAGAAACATTATTGGTAATATAATAAGTGTATATGAAGATAATGGTTTGAAGGTTCGTCATTTAAAAATGATTCAAACAACAAGGGATATTGCTGAAAAGCATTATTCACAACATAAGGGAAAACCTTTCTATGAAGAATTGATAACATTCATAACAAGAAGTCCATTAGTTGCAATGATTCTTGAAGGTGAAGATGCAGTTAAAAGGATACGTCAAATAAATGGTGCAACAAGTCCTGATGAAGCAGCAGCAGGAACAATTAGATTTAGGTATGCTAGAAGCAAGACTGAAAATTGTGTGCATGCTTCAGATACTCCAGAGAGTGCAAAAGAAGAAATATCATTATGGTTTCCAGAAGTTAATGATTAATGGGTTTTAGAAATAAAAAATAATAAAGAACATATAAAAAATTCCACTTCATATTAAAGTGGAATTTTTTTGTTAACTCGCTGTTTTTATATCCATCCATGCTTCATCGTAAAGTTTTAATGAATTATCTAAATCCTTGAAGATTTCACATTTAGCTAAAACTTCACTGGAAGGATATATTCCAGGATTACTAGTAACTGAATCATCTAATAGTTCAAATGCACCAGTATTAGGTGTTGAGTATTGGATATATTCAACATTTTGAAGGGCATTTTCAGGATCGCATAAGAAGTTTATAAGTTTTTCAGCGTTTTCTTTGTTTTTTGCATTTTTAGGTATGACCATTGCATCAAACCATTTGTTAGTTCCTTCATCTGGAATTGCAAACTTTAATTTTGGATTTTCTGAAATTATATAAGCAGCATCACCAGACCACACAGGAGCAATAGCAGCTTCTTCAGTAATCATTTTATCTTTAACTTCATCAACATAGTAAAGTGGATCCATAGTTTTTTTCTGTTCTATAAGTATTTCAGTGGCAGCTGCAATTTCATCAGGATTTGTACTATTTATGGAATATCCTAATTTCTTTAATCCAATAGCAAGCGTATCTCTCATTGAATCAAACATTATTAATTGTTTATTATTGTATTTTGTATTCCAAAGTATATCCCAGCTGTCGACAGGATCAGTAACTATATCAGGATTGTATACTATACCAATAGTTCCCCACATATATGGTACTGAATATTCATTGGCAGGATCATAAGATAAATTTTTAAATTCATCACTGATATATTGATAATTTGGAATATTATTAAAATCTATTTTTTCAACCATATCTTCTTTGATCATTTTTTCAATCATATAATCTGAAGGAATTACAAGATCATAGCTTCCAGGATTACTTTTTAATTTTTGATACATTATTTCGTTTGTATCGTATGTTGAATAATCTACTTTGATTCCAGTTTCCTTTTCAAATTCATATAGCAGATCTTCATCAATATAATCACCACAATTATAGAAATAAATTGTTCCATTAACTCCAGCGTTAGAGTTTCCACATCCAGAAAATAAACTGATGCTTAATAGAGATGTCAGAGCTATTGCTCCAAGACGTTTTAATTTTATCAATATAATCACCTCAAAAAAAATTATATAAGACCCATAGTTAAAGGGTCTATTGAATTCTAATGATTAGTTTTATCTAAAGATTGTTTTCTATTCACTATTAAAAGCAATGCTAATACTGTTAAAAACATTAACGTTGAAAGAGCATTTATTTCAGGTTTTATACCACGTCTTGCCATGGAATATATTTCAATAGAAAGATTCGTTACTCCAGGACCAGTAGTAAAGAAACTTATTACAAAATCATCAATTGACATAGTAAATGCCATAAGAAATCCTGAGAATATTCCAGGCTTTATTTGTGGAATAATAACTTTCCATAAAGCATATAAAGGTGTTGCACCTAAATCAGCAGCTGCATCTAAAGTATTTTCAGGAAGCTGCCTTAACTTTGGAAGAACAGATAATATTACATATGGAATATCAAATGTAATATGAGCTAATAGCATAGTTGTAAAACCAAAATTAAAATTTAAAAATATAAATAAACTCATAAGTGCAATACCAGTAACTATATCTGGATTTAACACTGGAAGATAATTAATATTCAAGATTATTGATTTCAGCTTTCCTCTCATCTGTGAAATAGCAATTGCACTTATAGTTCCAACTATTGTAGAAATTATAGAAGCAAGCAGGGCTATTACTACAGTATAGTATAAAGCGGACATTAATCTATGATTATTAAAAAGCTGTTCATACCATTTTAATGTGAATCCATTCCATTTACCCATAGTTTTAGAATCATTAAATGAGAATATCATAAGGGTAATGATAGGAGTATATAAAAACAAAAAGATGATAAACAGATAAAATCTTTTTATAAAATTTTCTATTTTATTTACCATAACTGTTTACCTCCTTCTTTATTAGAACCGTTATCAAATCTTGATGTTATAGCCATAAATATAAGTATTATAATCATCATAAAAATTGAAATAGCTGAACCAAAGTTCCAATCACCCATAGTAGTATACTGCTGTTCAATTAAGTTACCTAGCAGCATAAATTGTCCTCCGCCTAGCAGTCTTGAAATTACAAAAGTAGAGACAGCAGGCATAAATACCATTGTTATACCAGAGAAAATTCCAGGTACACTTAAAGGCAGTATTACTTTAAGAAAGATTTTTAATCTATCTGCACCTAAATCAGCAGCTGCATTTATTAAATCCTGATCCATCTTGATTAGTATAGTATATAAAGGAAGAACCATAAAAGGTAAAAAGTTATACACCATACCAAGAAGTACTGCACCATCATTATATAAGAATGATATAGGACCTACACCGAATTTGCCTAAAAGATTATTAACTATACCAGTCTTTCCTAATATAGGCATCCAGGCATAAGTTCTAAGCAGAAAATTCATCCACATAGGTAATATAAATAACATTATCATAAAATTTCTTCTGCTGATTTTCATTTTAGAAATTATGTAAGCAACAGGATAACCAATTATAAGACATAATATTGTTGAAACAAAAGCAAGCCATATTGATCTTGTAAATATGTTAATGTACTGTGATGAAAAAAGTCTTTCATAATTTTCAATTGAAAAAGAATACCCTGAATCAGTCTGTACAGTAAAACTAAAAAATAAAACTATTAATAATGGAATTACTATAAATAAAGCACTCCATATAAAATAAGGATACGCCGCTATAGACGTTTTTTTCTTATTCATTGTATCCACTCTTTTTCATAATATGGATATCTTCAGGGTATATATCTAATCCTATTATGCTGCCAACTTCAGCAGATTTAGTATTATGAAGTATAAATTCAAAATCATCATGCTTAACAGTTATTTCATAATGTACTCCCTTAAATACTACAGAAGTAACACGTCCTTTAAGCATGCCATTTTCGCTGTCAACAATTTTGATGTCTTCAGGTCTTATTACAATATCAACAGGTTCATTTAGTTCAAAGTCTTTATCAACACATTCAAATTTTCTGCTGCAGAATTCAACTTCAAAATCTTTAATCATTATTCCATCTATTATATTGCTTTCACCTATAAAGTCTGCAACGAATGCATTAGCAGGTTCGTTGTATATATCCTGAGGTGTTCCCATCTGCTGAATAACACCTTTATTCATAACTATTATAGTATCTGACATTGTAAGTGCTTCTTCTTGGTCATGAGTTACAAATACAAATGTAATACCAACTTCTTTTTGAATTTTCTTAAGTTCTATCTGCATTTCTTTTCTAAGCTTTAAGTCAAGAGCACCTAAAGGTTCATCAAGAAGCAGTATTTCTGGTTTATTTACAAGGGCTCTTGCTATTGCAACTCTTTGCTGCTGACCACCACTTAAAGAATCAACTTTTCTTTTTTCAAATCCATCTAATGCAACAAGATGAAGCATTTTTTTTACTTCAGCTTCAATTTGGTCTTTAGGAAGTTTTTTCAATTTAAGACCAAAAGCAATATTATCAAAAATATTCATGTGTGGAAATAATGCGTATTTTTGAAAGACAGTATTTACTTGTCTTTTATATGGTGGCAGGTTTGAAATATCTTCATTTTTAAACATTAATTCACCAGAATCAGCATGTTCAAAACCAGCTATTATTTTTAAAGTAGTTGTTTTACCACATCCGCTTGGTCCTAATAGAGTTAAAAACTCATTTTTCTTAATGTTTAAAGATAAATTATTTAACACAGTATTATCACCATAAGTTTTGCTTATATTTCTTAATTCTATAATGTTTTGGCTCACAAAAACACCTCTTTCTATTGTTTAAAATGATGGGGGCGTACTGACCCATATTACCTTAGCTGGTGATTTGCCAGGATTTTCGATATAATGGTTTACTTTTGCTTTATAATAAAAGCTTTCCCCTTTTTTTACTTTATATTTCTTTTTTCCTAGATGAAGAATTATTGTACCAGATAAAACATATCCAAATTCTTCACCTTCATGTGGTTCTTCTTCTATGTACTGACCACCAGGCTGTATTGTGATCATAATAGGTTCCATTTCATTTTTTTGAGCATTTGGAATAAGCCACATTAGTGAATATTTTAAGTCATCATCATTTTTTTCAAACATATCTTCTTTTGTGTATGTCACTTTTTCTTCTTTTGTGTCACTAAAGAAATCAGGAAGATTAGTTCCCAAAATTTCAAGTATGTCGATTAATGTAGCAATAGATGGTGAGGTTAAATCATTTTCAACTTGAGAAATAAAACCTTTTGATAACTCACATCTATTTGCTAGTTCTTCTTGAGTTAATTGTTTTTCCATTCGGAGTATGCGAATTTTCTCTCCAATCTGCACGGATTCCACCTACTAACATTTTTTATAATAATCACTTTTACTAAACAATTAGTTTAAAATTACTAAACAAACAATGATATTATATATACTTTGTATAGAAAAATCAATATATTTTTTTATTATCTCACAAAAAATGATAATTTTAATAGCATTAAAATTATCTATTATAAAAATAAGCAGAATTAATTTTTATAATATATGATATAATAAAGGTAATAAAGTTCAAAAAATGAATATAAATATTAATATGATATATATATTTAGGGGAGGAATTAATGAAAAATAAAAAAATAATAATAAATATCTGTGTTATTTTGAGTTTTGTTATTATAATTGGTATAATTGCATCCTACAAGTTAATGGGAGATCTACCGAAGGAAATAAATGCATCTAAGCAGTTTATGTCTAAACTGTATTCAATAGGAGCTGTTGATACAACAGATAAACTGGAAGATTTAAAGTATGAAAAGGTAAAAACAATAAACAGTCAAAATGAGCTTGTGAATAAAACTATTGTAAATCAAAATTATGGAATCGATCTTGATAAACATAATAATGTTGTGGGATTTACTAAAAGAGATATAAAAAAAAGTGATACTAAAATTTCAGAAGAAGAAGCAAGAAACAGAGCAGAGCAGTATTTATCAGAGATATGCGGTGATGATTTAATTTATGAAGAAAAAAAAGATGATGATGATTTACCGTTTTATTCATTTATATATAAAAAGAAAGAAAATGGATACAAACTATATTTTGATGAAATAAAGATAAATATAAATAAAGAAAATGGTTATATAGATGGCTATTCCAATACAACAATGCAGAAGAAATGTAATGAACCTGAAATTAAAATTACCGAAGAAGATGCAAAGAATATTGCTTATGACTATTTTTCAAAATATATTAATGAGATTCAAGTAGAAGATAATTTTGAACTTGTTTATGCAGATAATAGGATTAGTGAAGAGCAGAGCAACAATTTAGAATTATGTTACTTAATAAATGTACAAGGAAGAAGTTCAGATGGATTAGAAGGAGTATATAAGATTTTTATTAATTCTAATACAGGTGAAATATATAACAGTATAAAAGATAATGTAGAAAGCAAGGTACTTGTTCATTGATTTAAAGATTAATTAAGAAGTTTTAAAATTAATCAGAAATAATATTATAAAATTACCTATTAAAAAAGCGTGGCTGTTTGCCACGCTTTATTTTAATCCCATTCAGTTACATTTTTTAATTCAGGTATTGAAGAAGCCTTGAAAACAGGGTCCTTAATTCCAGCTTTTTTCTGTGCTCTATAATCATCAAGAGCCTTGAATGCAAATTTTCCTAGTAATGCAATTGCAATTAAATTGGTTATTGCCATTAATGCCATGAACACATCTGCAAGATTCCATACAATATCCATATGTACTATAGAACCAAATAACACCATTAATGCAACACAGATTCTATATAAAGTTAAATATATCTTTTTATCTGTTAAGAATTCTATATTTGCTTCACCATAGTAATAGTTTCCAACAATTGAGCTGAATGCAAATAGTAATACACATATAGCTATGAAAATATTTCCGAAGTTTCCGATCTGAGAACTTAATGCATTCTGAGTTAATTGTATTCCAGTAAGACCACTTGTCAAATCTATATCAGAAAGAAGAATTATGAAAGCAGTACAGCTGCAGATTACTATTGTATCTGTAAATACCCCTAAAGTCTGAATAAGACCTTGTTTAACCGGGTGAGAAACATTAGCTGTAGCAGCAGCATTTGGAGCACTACCCATTCCAGCTTCATTTGAGAATAATCCTCTTTTTATTCCGATAAGAAGAATACCACCAAGTCCTCCACCAACAGCCTGCTTAATACCAAATGCATTTTCAACTATTGAAGCAATTAATCCAGGTATTTCTTTGAAGTTTATAGCTACTACAAAAAGCGCAATTAATATATAAGCAGTAGCCATGATAGGAACTATTATTTCAGATACTTTTGCAATTCTATGTATTCCGCCAAAGATAACTGCTATAGTGAAAATTGTAAGTATAACTCCCATAATAACATTATTAATACCAAAAGCTTCATTCATAGCAAGTGATATTGTATTAGATTGAACAGAATTGAATACAAGTCCAAAACATATTGTTATTAAAATTGAGAAGATTACACCAAGCCATTTCATGTTAAGAGCTTTTTCCATATAATATGCAGGTCCTCCTACATAAGCACCTTTACCATCTGACTGTTTATAAATTTGAGCAAGAGTAGATTCTACAAAGCTTGATGCAGATCCGATAAGAGCAATAATCCACATCCAGAATATTGCACCAGGTCCTCCTACAGAAATTGCAATTGCAATACCAGCAAGATTTCCAGTACCAACTCTTGAAGCTGTACTTATACAGAATGCTTGAAATGATGATACTGATCCTTTCTCTTTTTTAGCTGATGAACTGTCAGTAAGAAGTCTGAACATTTCTTTAATATATCTAAATTGTACAAAATTAGTTTTAAAAGAAAAGTATAACCCTAATATTATTAGTGGTGCTATTAATACATAAGTCCATAAGATATCATTCATAGTATTTATTACGTTGTTTAAAATTTCTGTTAAATTATTTAACATTTGACATTACCCCCTTCGTTTTATAGTAATTTTTAATACAAAATGACGAAAAATGAAACTAAGCTTATTTTATAGTAATATGTATTGAATTGCAAGTTTAATAAATCAAAAATTCATATATTAATTAAAAACCTAATAAAATTAAGAAAATATATTTAAAAAACGTTTTTTGGTTAAAAAAATGAAGGAAAACTAAGCGAAAAATTCATTTTTTTAAATAGGAATAGTGAAAAACATATAAATAGTGGACTTTTTAGGGATTTTATTTTAAATATTCATAACTTAGTATAAACAAAAAAGTAATTTTAATAGCAGATTTTTGTTTATAGAATGATAATATTATAAAAAATTTAATTTAAAAAGGTAGAAATGTTAATATAAAATGAATAAATTAAAAAAAGAAACTGCATTATAATAATTCCATGAATTAATTATAATGCAGCTTTAATTTTACTCTATTGGTATAATAATTGGATTTTCATTGTTTATTGGTGGTGGCAGAGTACCTTGCGGTATTTCTGAAGGACTTGCCGCTGATCCATTTTCATGATTATTCGAATTATTATTGTTATGCGTATTGTTGTTTGCATTGTTATTATTAGTATTGCTGTTATGCGTATTATTATGTGTATTAGTATTGTTATGCGTTGATCCTGAATGATCAGAATTAGAAGAATTACTGTTATCATAGTTTGAAGGCAATACCATATAATAATCTGCTGTAGATGGATTAGGATTATCTTTCTTAATAAATATAGATTGTCGTGTTAAGAAAGATGGAGTACCTGGTGTAGCAAGTTTATTATTTAGTCTGTTTATATTTGCAACAACATGAGTATCACATGTTTCAGTTGGCTCTGTACCTTCTTCAAACAATTCTTCATATATTCTGTCTCCTCGTGGATCCTGACTGCATGCATTGCTAGGTAAAAGTCCTGAATCTTTGCAGACAGCTACTTTAACTATACCTGGCGGCTCATCTATTTCTGTAACCTTGAGGCCTTCATGTGCTTTTTTCATTATCATTCCCCAAAGTTTAGCACAAGAACTTGAACCACCTACCAGTTTAGTAGGATTATCATATCCTAACCATACTGAACCTGATAAGTAAGGAGTTAATCCAGCAAACCATAGGTCATTTGAATCTGATGTAGTACCAGTTTTACCTGATACAGGCATTTCACCCCATTTAGCAGGAGTACTTGAATAATAAGTAACAGGTCCTTTAAGCATATCATACATTATGTATGCAGTTTCGCGTGAGAATATTTCTTTTGAATCCAAGTTTTTATTATCTAAAATAGTTTTTCCAGTAGCATCTACTACTTTTGAATAAAGAAGAGGTCTGATATATTCGCCTTCATTACCAAAAGTACCAAAAGCTCCAGCTAAGATATAAGTGTTACCACCATCAGGATCTTTAGGATCATTATTAAACTGACCTAAAGCTAATGTAGCAATTGAGCTTTTTGAATGATTATTGTATTTTAAGCCTAATTGTTCACCATATTCAATACCAGTTTTAATTCCAAGCTTATCTTCTACAAGAACAGCAGCAGTATTCTTTGAATAAGTCAATGCTTCTCTTGCAGTCATAAGTCCGTTGTAAGTAAAGTCTGAGTTTTGAGGATTATAGTTGTTACCGTTATCTAATTTATTTGCTGGGAGTGGGGCATCATCAATAGGTGTTGCCGCAGTTATAACTTTTTCATTAATTGCAGGACCATATACAGTCAAAGGTTTTGTAGTTGATCCTATAGGTCTTAATAAGTTATAAGCTCTGTTTGTAGATTGAGGCTGTTGCTTACCTCTTCCTCCTACCATAGCTAAAACCTGGCCATTTCTATAATCCACGATTGTTGCAGAAGCTTGAAGTAGTGGAACACCATTACTATCATATGTTTCAGCGTTTTCTATTCCTAAGTTACTGTGGTTATCAAGAGTTTTCTGAGTAAAGTCTTGTAGCTCTCTATCCATAGTTGTATAGATTTTTAATCCGCCGTTAACTACTAATTTTGAAACTTCTTCATCAGTATAATTATATTTTTTCTTTAAATCCTCTTTAACTTGAGAAACAGCAGGGTATACAAACCATTCATAATTTAATCTATAGTCCTGCTTGCTTTTTTTGAACACAAGTCCGCCATTCTTTACTTCTTCAATAGCTTTATTACATTCTTCTTCAGAAATATAGTTATTTTGATGCATCATTCTTAAAACAGTAATTGTTCTATTTATGTATGGTGTTGGATCTTTGATGTTATTTTCATTATAAGCACTGTATGTAGTAGGTGCTTGTGTAATACCTGCTAAATAAGCACATTCAATTAAAGATAAGTCTGAAGCACTTTTACTGAAATATAAAAGAGAAGCAGCTTCAACACCATAAACCTGACCACCAAGAGGAATTGTATTTAAATATGCTGTTAATATTTGATCTTTTGTCAGTTTTCTTTCAAGATTTATAGCTAAATAGATTTCTTTAACTTTTCTTTCTATAGAAATATCATTAGTTAATATTGTATTTTTTAATAATTGCTGTGTAAGAGTAGAAGCACCATGAAGTCCTTTTTGACCAGTTAGTATCTTTTTTACATCCAGCAAAGCTGCACCAATTATTCTTTGAATATCTATTCCATGATGTGTATAAAATCTTTCATCTTCAATGGAAACAAAAGCATTCTTTAGGTTAGCAGGCATTTCGCTAGAATCAATAACATAACGCTCTTCATCCGTATGCAGGTTATCCATAAAATTACCTTCATTATCATAAAGACTTGAAGGCTGATTTAAAGATAATACAGCATCAACATCTAAAGGTGGTGTTGTTTTTATAATAGCAAAAGCATAACCAGCTGCAACAACAAAAAGAGCTGCAAAACAAAATACAATACCTAAACATACCCCTTTAAAAATTTTTTTTACTTTATTCTGCTTTCGCTTCTTTTTGTTACGAGGAGATCCTTTTGTTTTTGTTGAGTTGTTAACTGCCATTGTATCCTCCTATAAATTTTTTAGGTTATTATAATATTATGTTTTTATAATAATATTTTATATAATTATAGCATATTTATAGTAGGAGTAAATGATTAACTCATCATAAAAGGTGTTTATATGGAGTATTATACAAAGCGTAGAAGCTATAAGTTTATTAAAGTTATTTTGGTTATTATAGTTGTTATTGTAATTTTAAATGTATTAATGATATTTTTTGATAAGAAAATATTGCCATCAGTAATTGATATAAGTAAAATTATGGCGAAAACACAAACACTAAATATTATTAATAAAAAGAGTATGGAAATATTAAATGATGAATTTAATTATGATGAAATGATTAAAATCCAGAAAGATAATGATGGAAATATAAATCTTATACAAGCAGATACAGTAAAATTAAATTATATAGCAGCCAGATTATCTAATGAATGTAATGAGGCGCTTAATGATATGAATGAGACAACTGTAGAAGTTCCATTAGGGTGGGTATCAAACAGAAGCATTTTTTACAGGATTGGTCCAAAGATAAAGATGTATATAGAGCCTATAGGGAATATAACTACAAGTTATGAATCTAAGTTTGAAAGTGCCGGGATAAATCAGACAAGGCATAAGATTTATATAAATATTACTGCAAGAATAAGAATGAAAATGCCTATAAGCAGTCAAGAGATTACAATAGATACACAGGTTCCAGTAAGTGATACAATAATTGTTGGAAAGATTCCTAATATGACATGGGGAATTAATTCTGCAGGAAATAATAATTAAGAGTTAAAGGCAGATATCCTTATAAAGGATTTTATCTTTAACTCTTAATTATGAATCATTAATTGATTTTATGCTTCCCAGTTGAAAACATATGGAACGTTTCTATAGAAATCACCATAGTTAAGTCCATATCCAACAACAAATACATCTTCAATTTCGAAACAGCAGTAATCTGGTTTAATTTCTACTTTTCTTCTAGATGGTTTATCAAGAAGTACGCATGTTTTAACTGATGCTGGTTTTAAGCTTTTTATATGATTAACAACGAAATCCATAGTTATACCTGTATCAACAATATCATCTACTATAAGAACGTCCCATCCTTCAATGTTATCAGGAATATCGTTAACTACTTTAACAGTTCCAGAAGATGTTTCACTATGACCATAGCTTGATGTAGTCATAAATCCTACTTTTACATTTAAGTCTATAGCTCTTACTAAGTCAGCAGCATAAACAAAGCTTCCTCTTAATAATGATAAAACATAAAGATTCTTTCCTTGATAATCTTTACTTATAGTTTTTCCTAATTCTTTTATTCTAGTACTTATTTGTTCTTCAGAAAAAAGAATATTACGTTTCTTATTTTCCATATTGTCAAAAACTCCTTTAAAATATATTTATTTAAGATATTTTATGAATGAATGTATTCAAATATATAGCTTATTCATTTTAGTAAAAACTAAGTGTGTGACTTCATTAGTCTATGCTGTTTAGGTTGTAATTAATGAGTTAATAGTATAAAATTATATGAAAGTTGTCAAGATAGCTTATATGAGGTGATTTTATGATAGATGGAAATATAGAAGGCATTAGAAAATCTCTGATTGATGAATTAGAGAGTGTTTATAAGATAAGAACTGAAAAAGA
>JBJEJM010000134.1:13602-18996 GCA_051878075.1 Clostridium sp.
TCTGTTGCAGTAATAGATGGAAACATAGTTGATTTTTCACTAGGAATGCTTACACTTTATAATAATAAGCTTGAGTATGATGAAAAGAGAAATCTTTCGTTAAATGACATAATGTCTATTAATATATTAGATAAGATCAAGTTTATAGAAAATCTTATAAAAACAAATGAAGTCATAGAAGATAATGAAGAAAAAGCAATATTAGTTGGGTCAGATACAAAAGAAAGTCTTGAAGAATTAAAAGAACTTACAGAAGCCTGCAATATACCAGTTTTAAATACTGTGTTTCAAAGTAGGAATAAAATAGATGCTGCATTTTATATAGGAAGAGGTAAAGTGCTTGAGATTGCATCAATGAGACAAGTTGAAAGAGCAAATGTAATCATATTTGATGATGAATTATCAGGTTCTCAGGTTAGAAATTTAGAAGCTGCTATAGGTGCAAAAGTAATTGATAGAACTACATTAATATTAGAGATATTTGCAACAAGGGCAAAAACAAAAGAAGCTAAAATCCAGGTAGAGCTTGCACAGCTTAAATATAGATTAAGCAGATTACAAGGTCTTGGAACAATCCTTTCAAGAACAGGAGGAGGTATTGGTACAAGAGGACCAGGAGAAAAGAAGCTTGAAACAGATAGAAGACATATAATGGAAACAATATATGACTTAAAGTCTGAATTAAAGAAAATTAAGAAAACAAGAGAAATCCAGAGAGAAAAGAGAAATAAAGAAAATATACCTAAGGTATCACTTGTAGGATATACAAATGCTGGAAAATCAACGCTTAGAAATGCTTTATGTGATATTGCTGCAAAAAAGGAAAATCAAAATAAAGAAAAAGTATTTGAAGCAGATATGCTTTTTGCTACACTGGATACAACTACAAGAGCTGTTACATTGAAAAATAAAGGTGTAATAACATTAACAGATACTGTAGGGTTTGTAAGAAAACTGCCTCATGATTTAGTTGAAGCATTTAAGTCTACTCTTGAAGAAGTAATTTTTTCGGATCTTTTATGTCATGTAATTGATACATCAAATGATACAGCAGTTGAACAATATATTGCAGTTAATGAAGTATTGACAGAATTAGGTGCAATAGATAAAGAAACTATTATAGTTTTAAACAAAATAGATAAAGCATCTGAAGAGCAGATAAGCAGAATTAAAGAAGCTTTAGATAAAAACAACCAGATAGTAGAAGTATCAGCAGTTACAGGAGATAATCTGGAAGAGTTATTAGAAGTAATTGAAGAAAAGCTTCCTTATAATTATAGAAAAGTAGAATATATTATTCCTTATGAAAAAGGTGATGTTCAATCATTCCTTCATAGAAATGGAAGAGTGTTTGAAGAAGATTATAGAGAAAACGGCACATATATGTGTGTAGAAGTTGATGATGAAGTATATAATAAAACAGTAGATTATATGATTTAAATTATATAAGTTAAGCATTATACCCCAGAATATTTCCTGGGGTATAATTGTATTATTCTGATAAAATATTGTATAATGTATATGTTTTACTAAGGAGATTTAAGGTGATTTAAGCAGAGAAGGTGAATAAAAATATGTTGGAAGCAATACTCAATTATCAAAAAGCATCTGAAAAACTTTTTAGTTTACTTGAAACAAATAAAAAAGTATTAGCTGTTTTTGCATTTGGGAGCATTGTAAATGGAGACCTATGGGAAGAATCTGATATCGATATTTTTGTTGTATATAAGGACTATTTTGATGAAATCAGAGATGTGTTTTCAGAAATATCAGATATATCAGTTCATATGAAGATATTAAGTAAGGAAAAGTTTTTAGAATTATATGAGAATAACGGAAAAAAAGGAAAGATAAGAAGGATTCTTACCTCTTCAAAACTTGTTTTTTCAAGAGATAATGAAATTGAATCACTATTTAATAAAGCAAAGTATAGTGAAGATAAATTTTTAGAAATATGGAATCTTGTATACCTCGGGAATCTTATAAAAGATATAGGTGTTACTAAAAAGTATTTACATAATGACAGATTATTCACTTCATTTGAGGTACTTATAAGAGCTTTAGACAGCTTTGCTAAATTGTACTTAAATATTAACAGTTATACTGTAAGTAAAGATGCCATAAAAATGGTAATGAATTTAAATAATGATTTTAATGTGCTGGTAGAAAATCTTATAAGAGAAGATTTAAGGCATGAACATATTAGTATGATGCTGGATTATATTGATAATTACTTAGAAGATAACATAAATACTGCTGCACAATTTCTTCTCAATTATTTAGAAGAAAAAAATAGACCTTTGAGTTCTTTTGAAATAAAGAATGATAAAGTATTTAGTCAGTTTGATATTAATATGGAAGAAATATTAAGAGAATTGTATAGATATGGATTTATTGAAAAGGGTTCTAAAAAATTAGAACTTCCTATGAGAGAAAAACTGCTTAATGAAACAGTTTATTCTTATAGAAGATTTTAATATGTTCAGTAATTTATTATTAAAGCTATTAAATATTCATAATATATAGAAATAAGTTTCATTATTTATTTACTTGGGGGACACATGAATTTATATGATAATTTTAGATTTAATACTGAAGAACCTAAATATATTCAGATTGCAGAATATATCAAGGAATTAATTGATAAACGTAAAATCAAAGATGGAGATAAGCTGCCAACCATAAGGGCTCTTGCTGAAAAATTGAATGTTAATAATGTTACTATAATAAGTGCATATAATAAATTAAAAAATGAAGGATATGCCTATCAGAAAATAGGCAGTGGAAGTTATGCAAAGAGAAAAGAAGTATTTTCAACGTTTAGGAAAGAATATTCAAATGCTTTAAAGAAATTAACTTTAGAGGATATGCAGAATATTATTGATTTTACAGGTGAAACAACAGCAGAAATTTTATTTCCAATAAATGAATTGAAAGAAATAATAAATAATGTTTTAGAAAGAGATGGAGCAAATGCACTGCTATCTCAAAATAGAAATGGGTATTCAAATCTGATATATACAATTAATGAAGTATTTTGGAAAAATAAACTTAAAAACAATGATATAATAATAGTTTCAGGTGCACAGCAGGGGATAGATATTGCATCTAAAAGTATACTCAATATAAATGATAATGTAATAGTTGAAAAACCCACATATGCTGGTGCATTATCAGTATTTAAATGGAGAAAGGTTAATCTTTTTGAAGTGCCTATAAAAGAAGACGGAATAGACTTAAAGAAATTTGAAAAAATACTGCAGAAAAATGAAATAAGATGTTTTTATACAATGAGTTATTTTCAAAATCCTACAGGAGTAAGCTATAGTATAGAAAAGAAAAAACGTATTCTGGATCTGGCAGAAATATATGATTTTTATATAATAGAGGATGATTATTTATCAGAGCTTATATATGAGACTTCTTTAGAATATGTTCCATTCAAATGGCTTGATAAAAATGACAGGGTAATATATATAAAGAGTTTTTCAAAGATATTCCTTCCAGGAATAAGATTAGGATATCTTGTAGCACCAGAAATATTTAGTGAAGTACTTCAAAACTGTAAGCATAATACTGATATAACCACATCAAGTCTTATGCAGAGAGCACTTGACATGTATATTGCACAAGGTGAGTGGAAATATAATATACAGGAACTTAATAGGGAATATAGTAAAAGATATAATTTAATAAAGGATATACTGGATAATGAATTTAAAGATATTGCTACATATGTAGATCCTAAAGGCGGATTAAATGTATATATTACTTTAAATAATAAGGAAATTGATACAAGAGTATTATTTAGAAATTTAAAGAAAAAGGGTGTATATATAACACCAGGTAATGTATTTTATATAAATCCAGACGAAGGACAAGATTCGTTGAAGATCTCATTTTATCAGGTAAATGAGGAAAAGATAAGAACAGGAATGAAGTTACTTAAAGAGGAAATATTATCATTAATTAAAAGCTGAGGAGGGATAGGATGTCATACATAACTATAAGAGGATTTGGAGAAGACAGATTTGAAGAAAAAAAATCTGAATTTATAGGTTATGCAAAAAGAGTTGAAAATGAAGAAGAGGCAAAGGCATTTGTAAGTGAAATAAAGAATCTTCATAAACAGGCAAGACATAACTGCTGGGCATATGTTATTGGGGAAAATATGAATATACAGAGATATTCGGATGATGGTGAACCCCAAGGAACAGCAGGAATACCAATACTGGAAGTAATGAAGAAAAGCAATGTTACAGACTGTGCTGTAGTCGTAACTCGATATTTTGGAGGAATACTGTTAGGTACAGGAGGGCTTACAAGAGCTTATACCAAAGGTGCAAGCATTGCAATAAAAAAAGCAGGAATTGTTGAAAAGGTAAAAGGATTGAAACTCAGCTTTGAAATGGACTATGATCTTTTTGGAAAAATACAATATATCTGTACACAGAATTCATGGCATATTGAAGATACTGAATATACAGATAAAGTAATAGTTCATATACTTTGTGAGGAAACAGTGGAAGGCGATATTGAAAGTGAGATTGTGGAATCAACAAGTGGAAAAGTTATTATAAGAAAAAGTGAAGAAGGTATCTATTTTAAAGAAGGAACAAGATTATATTCACAGATTTAGTAATAAAATGTAAAAGGTGTAAGTATAATTGTGAATTAGCATAAAATATGGTATAATCATTCATGAAATTTCTATTTAAAAAATAATAGAACTTATAAATAAGAGTCATTAGATTAAATATTATTAGAATTTATATATGCATAAATTAAGGAGGAAATTGACATGTCAGGACATTCAAAATGGCATAATATACAAGCAAAGAAAGGTAAAGCTGATGCTAAAAGAGGAAAAATCTTTACTAAGATAGGTAAGGAATTAATGGTTGCAGTTAAAAATGGAGGACCTAACCTTGACGCTAATGCTAAGCTTAGAGATGTTGTAGCAAAGGCAAAAGCAGCCAACATGCCTAATGATACTATAACAAGATCAATAAAGAAAGCATCAGGAGAACTAGGTTCTGTAAACTTTGAAAGTATAGTATATGAAGGATATGGTCCAAGTGGAGTTGCCGTTATAGTTGAAACTCTTACAGATAATAAGAACAGATCAGCTGGTAATGTAAGAAGTGCGTTCACAAAAGGTGGCGGAAACATGGGAACTCAAGGATGTGTAAGTTTCATGTTCCAAGAAAAAGGTGAACTTGTAATAGAAAAAGACGGCAGAGACGAAGACGAAATGATGATGATGGCTTTAGATGCAGGAGCAGAAGACTTCAATGCAGATGAAGATGAAGTATTTGTAGTAACAACTACTCCAGAAGACTTTGGTACAGTAAGAGAAGCTTTAGAAGAACAAGGAGTAGAATTCTTAGAAGC
>JBJEJM010000135.1:0-1759 GCA_051878075.1 Clostridium sp.
GATGTTGTAACTGATATCTGGAATTGTGAAGACTGGACTACTAAAATAGTATAATGCCTATAATTTAGGTAAATATTTATAAATTTATTTAATAAATTAAAGGGTATGTGTCATAATTATTTAATAATCATTATGACACATACCCTTGCCTTAGTATATTAATAATTTTAATATTAATATATCTTTTCATAAAACTCCTTATGTTATCCCATTACCTTTTAGATTTTATTTGTTTTATGCAGATACTTAAAATAAGTAATATTACAGCTGCAGTTATTAAATATTTTTTTTGATAAAATTCTCCTTTAGTCATAGAATATATATATATATCATTGATATAATCTCCTTTAGCAACATATTCTGCAAGTACATATGAAATAGCAGCTAAATATCCCAAAATACTCTCACCAGTTATACTTGCAACAAACAATCCTATAGCCCCTAAATACATAGCTGTTGAAAAACTACCATATATATATTTTTCAATAGGAAAATTCCCTCCTAATAATTTTAATATATATATAGAAACACTAATAAAAAATAGAGAAGCTATAATTGCTATGACCAATCTAATTAAATAAACTATTCTTGAATTAATAGTTCTACAATTTATCAATTCTAATACATTTTCCTTTTCTTCTGGTAAAAATATAGATACCATAAATATAAATCCAAATAATGAAAAGTATGTGTCACAAATTGTTGCTGCTGTATTCACATCTGTATTTTTAATATAGAACAGCATTGGTGTAAATACCATTAAAAAAATAGCTAATATAAAACTATTCTTAAACCATATCTCCCTATTAATTTTTACTAATTTCAAAATTCCTTTTATATCCATTGTGATTACCTAATCTTCCTTTCCTCTTCATTTTAAATACCACAATTGACAATATTACTAATATAATCGATAAGATAATATAAAACATCCTATTCACAAATATTGCATTTATGTTATCAAAATAAACCTGACGATTTTCAGTACTATTAAATCTAATAATAATAAAACTTAAAGCATACTTTCCTATTACTCCTGCATTAAACATAGAATATAACCACCATAATATTTGTAATACTATTGCAAAAAAACCATCGGTAATTAAAGTCACTATCATACCAATTGAAGTAACTATCATAATACTAGGCAATAACCACTCAAAAGAATATTTTATAAAAGAAAAGTAATCAAAATATTGTATTAAATCACTAGGAACTCTATACCACAAAGTTCCAGTAGATATTATAGCTAATACAATAACAGGTAAAAAACTCATAGCTACTATAGCAATATATCTATTAATTATTAATTTGAAATCTGTTATCTTTGAACTATATATAATTTCATGCATATTATTCTTTTTATCTTTTAAAAACATCAATACTACTATAAATATTGGATATAAGCTCACTAAAATGCCCATATAATCACAAAAAAGCCTTGCTAGTCCACTAGATATGCCATCTTTATTTAAAAAATTATTATATTCACGAACTGCATTCTCATATGATAATGGCACATAACTATAGCTATAAAATCCATTAGGATCATAACTTGATCCATTACCCACCATATCATTAACTTCACTCATTAATTCTTTAAATCTATCATAATCAAAATTCAAATTTTCTGTTAGTTTTTTAAACTCTTCTTCGTTTTTATATATTTCCTTTAAATCAGAAATACTTTTTCCACTTACCTCCTCTAAAATTTCTTCTACTCTTTTTGTACAATCACTATCTAATTTTACATGCTGAA
>JBJEJM010000135.1:1859-4140 GCA_051878075.1 Clostridium sp.
TCCATATTGAGTTACGTAAAATACTATTATTATTAAAATATAAACTATATATACTAAATGTTTACTGATATTCTTACATTCTTTAAAAAATAAGCTAAACACGTGAACTACCCCCTAAAATCAACATATATGCATCTTCCAAATTGGGTTCTTCACACTTTACTCTTTCTTCATTAGGTTTTTCTTTAGAAAGTACTCTAAAGCTAATTTTATTTCCCAATGTAAGCATTGCAGTAACATTATATTTTCTTTTTATAGAATCCATTTGTGATAAACTTGATTCAATAGTATAAACTTGTCCTCTGGCCATTTCTATAAGTTCTTGTATTTTTCCATTAAATAACACACTTCCTTTATCTAAAATTGCTAAACTTTCACATGTTGATTCAATATCACCTACAATATGAGTAGAAAGAATTACAATTCTGTCTTTTGCTATCTCTGATAAAAGGTTCCTAAATCTTATACGCTCTTCTGGATCTAATCCAGCTGTAGGCTCATCAACAATTAAAACCTTTGGATTATTCATTATAGCTTGAGCTATTCCAAGTCTTCTTTTCATTCCTCCAGACAATGTCTTTACTTTAACATTGCTTAAGTCTTCTAAATTAACCTTTCTTAGTACATCGGATATTATCTTTTTCCTGTCTCTGCTTTTTATATTTGATAAACACGCTAAATAATCTAAATTATCATATATTGATAAGTTAGAATATAAAGAAAATTCTTGTGGTAAATATCCTATTATATTTCTAATTTCCATATCTTTATTTATATCAACTCCACATATTGTAATTTCTCCAGATGTTTTAACTAAAAGGGTCGATAAAATTCTCATTAATGTAGTCTTCCCCGCACCATTTCTTCCAAGTAACCCAAACATACCCTTATCTATATTTAAATTTACATTTTTTAAAGCTTGTTTCTTTCCAAAATTTTTATTTAAATTTTTTATCTCTATTCTCATTTTTTTACCTCTTAAATTAATAATTTTTTGCCATATCATAAATTTCATATTTAAAAGCAATAATAAAAATTAATCCAAATTCAATAACAATTGTTTGAAAAGATATTATATTTTTTAATGAAAGTATAATTAAAATTATTGCATTTAGTATTAAGAACAAATATATACATATATTTTCAACTTTTTCTTTTCTCTCTAACTTTAATAGTTTTTCTTTAGATTCTAAGTAATGTACCTTTTTCCATACCCCATTTAAGAACTCTTCATCATTCATAATTTTAACCTCACTTCCTCCAAAATTAATTTCATTTTTTTTCTTGCTCTATATATTAGTATTTTTACTTGAGGTACTGACTTCTTCATTATTTTTCCTATTTCCTTATACGACATTTCTTCATATTCAAGCAGATAAATTGCTACTTGATAATCATGTTTTAATTTATTAAAACTCTCTTTTAATATTTTAGATTCCTCTTTTTTCAAAATAATGTCTTCTACACATTCCTTACTATTAGTTTCTATTTGATCTGATGTACATTCCTTTTTCTTTCTTAAGTAATCTATACATTTATTTCTCACTATAGTGAATAAATAAGTTTTAAAGCTATAGCTATTTCTATACCTTGCTCTATTTATGTAAATTAAAGCAAAACTTTCTTGAACAATATCCTCTGCAAAAAAATTATCATTTATAATCTTTATAGCAAACTTTATTGCGCTTTCCCTATACTTTAATACAATCTCTTCGAAAGCTTTAATATCTCCCGTTTTTACTAAATCCATTAATTCATTATCATTCTTCAAAATATCTCCTTCTTAATCACATAATTTTTTCTTTATACCTATTACACGTAATACCTCAAAAAAAGTTACAGTTGTTTCTATATTTTTTTATACAAAAAGATAAATGCAGTAATTCAATCACGAATTATTGCATCCATCTTAATTTGTTTTCAGCCTAGAATGTTGGCTCTGTTGTAATTAGCTATCTTTGACCAATTAGCATCAAAATACTTACTGTTATTTCCATGAACTTATAGGTAATTCACTGGCACCTACATCCAAATTCCATCTATCACTAAACTTTTCGTAATTTGTTGTAATATATTGAAGTTGTAACAGGCGAACCTAATGGAATATAATTTTATTAGAGAGAGGGAAATTTAATATGTTACAACAATAATATGAAGAAGAATATATTTGAATGTCACTTTTGTTGCTTTTATACAATAAAATTAATTGTAACCTATGTACTCCAATAAGAATATAATGCTATATAACTTATGAAAAACATTATCAGGAGGACAGACATGC
>JBJEJM010000136.1:0-4100 GCA_051878075.1 Clostridium sp.
TAATGAATATAATAGCAATGATATTTCCATTAATTTTTGTATTTATAATTTGGGGTTTAGGAATATATGCTCTTATTTTAGCTATTAAAGCTTTAAAGATCTATATCAATAAGAATTCATAATCTAGAGGATAAATAAGATTTTGCAGGAGGTAACTGTAATGAACATTATATATAAAGAATCCATTAGTGTTGAAGATTACAATATGTTAAGAGAAGCTGTAGGCTGGGGAAAGTTATGTGATGAACAAGCACAGCAAGGCTTAGACCATTCTGCATATATTATAAGTTGTTATGATAACGATAAAATTGTTGGTACTGCGAGAATTATATGGGACAAAGGGTATATCTCATATTTATCAGATGTCATGGTTATTCCAGAATATCAAGGGATGGGCATAGGATTCCATTTAGTCAAAATGACAATAGATTTTATGAAATCACAGATAAAAGAAGGTTGGAAGATAAAAATTGTATTGACTGCCTCCAAAGGTAAAGAAGCATTTTATAGGAAGCTTGGCTTTAATGAGAGACCAAACAAGGATGCAGGTGCAGGAATGGATTTGTGGCTTATATAGAATTTTATTATTCACAGTGATTTAATATATTATGAAGATAAAATTTTCATAAAAAATAAAATTTAACTAGTAGATAAGAAAAGCTCTAAGGTCTTTTAATAAAATTGATTATTTGTTATAATAACATACGTAAATTTATTATAACAAGGAGATAAACATGAGTTCAGATAAAAAAGAATTAAAATATTGTATAGAAACATGGGGTTGCCAGATGAACGAAGAAGATTCAGAAAAATTATCTGGTATGCTTAAAAGACAAGGATATACTGCAACTGAAAATAGAGAAGAAGCTTCTATAATTATATTTAACACATGCTGTGTAAGAGAAAATGCAGAAAACAAGGTATTTGGTAATCTTGGACTTCTTAAAAAACAAAAGGAAAAAAATCCAGATTTAATAATAGCAATCTGTGGATGCATGATGCAGCAAAAAGGAATGGCAGATAAAGTATTATCACAATTCCCATTTGTTGATATAATCTTTGGTACTCACAATGCATACAAATTCCCAGAGTACTTAAACAGAGTTAAGACTGAAGGAGTACAAATCAAAGAGATCTTTGACAAGGAAACTGAAATAGTAGAAGGAGTTCCAATAGACAGAAAGAGCAATGTAAAAGCATTCGTTACTATAATGTATGGATGTAACAACTTCTGTACATACTGTGTAGTTCCTTATGTAAGAGGAAGAGAAAGAAGCAGAAAGGCTGAAGATATAGAAAATGAAATCAAGGGATTAGTAGCAGAAGGATACAAAGAAATCACTTTATTAGGTCAAAACGTAAACTCATACGGTAAGGGCTTAGAAGAAGAAATAACTTTTGCTCAATTATTAAGAAGAATAAACGAAATCGATGGATTAGAGAGAGTAAGATTCATGACTTCTCATCCAAAAGACTTAACTATGGACGTAGTTTATGCTATAAGAGACTGTGATAAGCTATGTGAACAAATTCATTTACCAGTACAAAGCGGAAGCGACACAATATTAAAGGTAATGAACAGACACTACACAAGAGATTATTACTTAAACTTAGCTAAGGAAATCAGAAAAGAAATTCCAGATGTAACTTTCTCAACAGACTTAATCGTTGGATTCCCTGGAGAAACTGAAGAGGATTTCCAAGATACATTAGATTTAGTTAGAGAAGTTAAATACGATGCAGCATTTACTTTTATCTACTCAAGAAGAAACAATACTCCAGCAGACAAAATGGAAAATCAAATTCCAGATGACGTTAAACATGAAAGATTCAACAGATTAGTTGAAGCAGTTAACGAAGGAATCATTGCTGGTAACAAAGCAGTAGAAGGAAAGACTGTAGAGGTATTAGTTGAAGGAACAAGCAAAAACGATGAAACTAGATTAACAGGAAGAACTAGAAACGGAAAGCTTGTAAACTTCCCAGGATGCAAAGAATTAATCGGAAAATTAGTTAACGTTAAAATAGTAAAAGCTAACTCATTCTCATTAGTAGGAGAAATAGAAGAGTAGTCCTTTATAAAAGAGCAGATTATAATCATTAAAATCCAGCAATTTTGATTGCTGGATTTTTTATTTATTCAGTCTTTGAAAATTGAATAATGTGTGATCTTTACAAAAAGTGTTATAATTAATTCATAATAGATGGATAAATCAAAATTTATAGAGGTAATTTGAAATGATTATTAGAAAATATAAGTCATCAGATTGTGAATGTTTAGCAGAATTATTCTACAATACTGTTCATGCTGTTAATGCAAAGGACTATACACATGAACAGTTGAATGTATGGGCAACCGGCAGAGTAAATTTGATGGAATGGAATAAAACTTTGTCTGAGCATTATACTCTTGTTGCAGTCAAAGATGATATTATAGTCGGTTTTGGTGATATTGATAATACTGGATATCTAGACAGATTGTTTGTACACAAAGATTATCAAAATCATGGAATTGCTACTGCTATTTGCAATGATTTGGAACGAGCTTTTGATGTAAGTAAAATAACTACACACGCTTCAATTACAGCAAAAACTTTCTTTGTTAAGAGAGGGTATAAAGTGATTAAAGAGCAACAAGTTATCAGGAATGGAATTGCCTTGACCAATTATGTTATGGTGAAATAGGCAAATTCCAATTTATGCATGAGTTATTACTATTCAAATCTGAAATTATTTTATAATGTCTACAAATTCACAGCCAATAACCTTAGGAAGATCATTAGGATTCATTTCTATCTGAGAACCTATTTTACCTCCGCTGAAAACTATAGTTTCACAGTCTAAAGCTGAATTATGTACAAATGTCTTAAATACCTTCTTCATGCCAAGAGGAGAGCAGCCACCACGAATATAACCTGTTGTCTTATTAATGTCTTTAACATGAATCATTTCAACATTTTTTTCGCCAGCAGCCTTAGCAGCTTTTTTCATATCAAGTTCTTCAGCAACTGGAACAACAAAAACGTAATTTTCCTTTGAATGTCCAATTGTTACAAGAGTCTTAAAAACACAAGCTTCATCTTTTCCTATTTTGTGCGCAACAGCAATACCATCTATTTTTCCATCCTCATTTTCATAAGCATGAGTAGTGTATTCAATTTTATTTCTATCTAATAATCTCATTGCATTAGTTTTATTTTCTTTTGCTTTTGCCATTATTTTATTCCTCCAGTCATGTGATTATTATTATCATTTAGATTACCTTACTTTTCTACATTAATTATATCATATTCATTTTTAGGTTAAAGTTTAAAATTCTTTACAGATTATATTTTTATACTACTTTCAGTCTCTCCCTCTGTTTTTTATGAGAAATTTGAAAGGGGAGTGTCATTTTTAAAAAATTCAGTTTTATGATGAAATTTAATTTTATAAAAATATATATGATTATATGTAATAGTATTTGTAACTACATATAATAATTTAATAATAAATAATTTGATTATTAATATTTAAAACTATAATAAAGATTATTGAATTATGAATATTAATGTTGTTATTACAATGATTATGATAACAAGATATAATATTAATTACTATAAATAATCTATATAAATATAATTAAAAATATAAATTTTAAAAAATAATGATAAATGCAAATTCAAATCTAAACTGATTTTCAAATTTAATTTTTTCTTAAAATGAATATGTAAAAATTATCAAATTAAATGAAAATGCATAAAATTTCAGTTGTATAAATATAATTAGAAATTAAAATTTTAAATACTGATAACCTGGTTTACTGATATGTTAATTAAGGTAATAAACAATACATTTTTTAAATATACAGGTAAATTATAATTGGCTAATTAAATTTCTAAATTTTTCATAACTGAAAGCAAATTTAAATTATGATCAGGAGCTGAAAGAAAGATTTTAAATCAGACAAAATATAATTATTTAAAATAAAAAATACAAAGGGAGGTAAAAGAAAAAAGAGATTAAGATAAAAGCATAAAAATATGATGATTTTCAACTCCATATCAATAATTTCGCTAAATATACATTTAGCGAAATTATTGAAATAAAATGAACAATCT
>JBJEJM010000137.1:0-4099 GCA_051878075.1 Clostridium sp.
GCGGACACATGGATTGGTGGATACTATGTAAACAAAGATGGTGTCTGGGTATAAAATCATAGCAATATCAATAGTTGATCATATATTAATAAAATAAATACATAATAAAAAACTTCAAGAATAATACTATTTAAAGTATATACTTGAAGTTTTTTGTATTATATAAATTTATAAGAGAAGATTTTAACAATTTAAATCAATGGCTTTTTATGAATTTTTTTAAGATAAAACAATCTACTTTGAAAATCTCCTGAAATTTCAGCTGTATCTGAATTGGCACCATTGAAATCATAAGGAAGCCGAATACCTATATTCATTAATGCTGAACCAGAATAAATATTACTGCTGGTATTTGAAGAATAATTACTATGGTTAATATCACTTGTAATTGTATAATAAAAATCTTTATGGAGACCTGTAAGTTTTAAATAATTCTGATTACGATTATTAGGCTCTGCTAAAATTCTGTACCAGCCCACAAGAATTTCTTCATTATCTGGAGATATTATCTGCCAGGCAGTTTCATTTCCTTCAAAGGGACTTTTTATGCGCCAGAATGTACCATTAAGAACAAGTGTCTGATATTTTTTATATTGTACTATCTGCTTTTTCATAGCATCAATTTCTTCATTAGATAGTGTAAGGAGATTTAATTCATATCCTAAAATTCCAAAAGTAGAAACATTATTTCTAAAATCCAATGGAGTTATGCGATTAACCTGTTGATTTGGAACAGAAGTTATATGATTGCTTATAGAACTTATAGGATAACACATGGATGTTCCATATTGAATCTTTAATCTTTCTGCACCATCAGAATCATCACTGGTCCATATCTGGGGAGAGTAGTATAACATTCCAAAATCAAATCGTCCTCCACCGCTTGCACAGTTTTCAATAATTATCTCAGGGTATTTTTCACATATATGAGCCATGAGATTATATACACCAAGAATATATCTATGCATTAATTCTCCCTGCTGATTACTGTTAAGATAATTAGAATAAGCTTCAGTAATATTTCTGTTCATGTCCCACTTCATATAATCTAATTGGGTACGTTCAATAATTTTATCAATGCTTGATTTAAGGTAATCAATGACTTCTGGATTTGACATATCAAGTACCAGCTGTCCTCTTCCAAAAGAATGTCTGTCATCTATATGACCAATTGTCCAATCAGGATGTGAACGATATAAATTACTGTCGGGGTTGACCATTTCAGGTTCAAACCATAGTCCTAACTTAAGTCCCTTTTTATGAATTTCATTTGAAAAAAATTCAATACCATCAGGGAACTTTTCTCTATCCTCAATCCAGTCACCAAGGGATTTCCTTGTGGAATCTCTATGTCCAAACCATCCGTCATCTACAACGAGAGTATCAGCACCTATTTTTTTTGTCATATCAGCAAGTTTAAGAAGTGAATCCTGATTAAAATCAAAGTGATTTGCTTCCCAGCTGTTTACTACAATTGGACGCTTGCAATGTTTCCATTTCAATGGAATTATATTATTAACAGCTATATTGTGGAATACATGGCTTATGCCGTTAAATCCTTCATTTGTTACTACCAATATACATTCTGGAGTATTAAATTGTTCAGACGGTTCAAGCTGCCATTCAAAATTCATAGGATTTATTCCGATTATTGTCCTTGAAACATTCCATTCATCGACTTCAGTCTGGGCAAGAAAATTTCCACTATATATAAGAGAAATACCATAGACAGTTCCAGAAAATTCATCAGCATTCTTTTGAGCAAGCATAATGAAAGGGTTATGTTGATGTGAACTTGCACCACGTATGCTTCCCACAGACTGAATTCCGCTTCTTAAAGGAGTTTTTATCAAATGACGTTCACGAAGCCATGCTCCAGATAAAGAAATAAAATCCAAATTAGAAGAAGGGATATCTAATACACCACTCATTAATCTTGAAATAGTGTATGTTTTTCTGCTGTTGTTTACTAGGACAGCACTACGAACTATTGCTGAATAACTTTCATTAATACTGTAGTTAAGTTTTAAAGATAGATTGAGTTTTGAGTCAGTTAATGTTATTGTAAGTGTTTCTAAATCATCACCATAAACAGATGGAAATTCTGGATTTCGTTTCTTTCCATAAGTAATGTTGTATTCAGTATATTCGAATTCAGGATAGCACAACTGTCTTCCTATTTTTATCTCAATAGCAGGCTGGTGGAAATCACCAGTGCCATAGATGTTAAATTCAGACTGCTCTGAACCTAATGAAAACTTATTGTCATCTTGATAATATTTTATGGTACCAGCAGCTTTATTATTATCATTTATAAGAAAGTCAAAATTTTCATGTGGAGACAGCGGCTCACCATAATATAAATGACCAAGGCTTCCATTTTTTAAAACTCTGAATACATAACTCATTTTTTTAGTCAGCAAGTGAAAAATATTATTATCATTATCTATAATTATCATGAATTTAATCCTCCGGATACTTTAAGCAGACTCGTATGGTTAAGAGTATTATTGTTAATTAAAAATATTATTGTTCTCTGCCTGCAGTTTAATAATTGATTACTATTGTTCTATAGTATTATCTGTGTTTATGAATTTATTGCTGTTGATTTCAATTTTAGATTGTTCTTCTTTTAAATATTGTCTGTCTATTATCTTTAAGAAAGGAATCCATATAAATGCTACTAAGATTATGTTGAATAACTGAAGAATTCCTCCGCGGATTGAATTAGTTGCTAACCATCCGCCTAAAAATACAGGTGTTGTCCATGGGACTGTTATTCCTATTGGAGCTGGAACTAGTCCGATTTTAATGAAGAAGTAATCAAAAATTACAGCAGCCATAGGACCTATTATCCAAGGAATTATGATGAGCGGATTTAAAACAATAGGCAATCCAAATGTAATAGGTTCAGATATATTGAATAACGATGATGGAAGTATCATTTTTGAAAATTTCTTCAATCGTGTTGAACGTGCTATGAATACTGCTAATATTATTGCACCAAGTGTCATTCCATTACCACCTATAATAGGAAATACTCCCATAAATGATGCACTTATAATGTTTGGAACAGGCTGTCCTGATGTAAAAGCAGCATAATTTTGTAATGCAAGTGAATTCCATATTGGATCCATAACAGAGTTCACTAAAACCTGGCCATGTACTCCAAACCACCAGAAAATCTGTGATACGAAAATGGCTGCTAATGTTGAAGGAAGGGTACCGCCTAGATGTTCTAATGGAGCCTGTAGGCCTTTATATACTAAATCAAAAACATTGCCATATGTTGTTAATGATAAAATGAATCGGATAGTGGTGAATAATAATAATACAAGAAAAGCAGGTATAATTGCTTCAAAAGATTGTGATATTGCAGGTGGAACCTGTTCAGGCATTTTAATTCTTATATTTGATTGTTCAAGGAAGCAGTAAAATCTGCCTGCAATAATTCCTACCACAATTGCAACAAACATTCCCTGTGCACCTAGTTTATTGACAGGAATATAAGCACCTCCTTCATCTGTTATATAGAAAGGTATTAGTAGAAGGAATGATGAAAGAGAAATTACTCCAGAAAAAACAGGTTTAGTGCTGATAGGTTCTGCTAGATAATAAGCTATTCCAAAGGCAACAAATAGAGCCATAATATTCATTGTAGCATTTGGTACAACACCTAAAAAATCATTCATAAAATCCGTATACCATTCAGGAAGATATTTTTCAAAACCAAAGGCTGAAGGAATATTTTGAATAATTAAAATAATAGAAGCAAACATTGTCATTGGGAATGCAAGCATAAAAGCATTTCTTAAAGCAATAAGATACCTATTATTTGATATGGAAATTGATATTGGCATAATAAACTTTTCTAAAATTCCATTAAACTTATCCATGTGATTACTTCCTTTCTAAAATTAAAATAATTCATTTATCATTTCCAATATATTATAGTATTTTGTGATATAATAAAATACTGTTTCATGTTGCTAGTTCATAGCATAATGTTGCATATTGGGGTGATGGGAAAATGAGAAATTTTAAATATTCTAATCTTTTGGGCAAACTTCCAAGAGATTTAAGCTGTTATACATGTGGT
>JBJEJM010000138.1:0-18628 GCA_051878075.1 Clostridium sp.
TATATGTTCTATGTCAATGATAATTTTATTGTTGAAGCATTGATTGTTAATCACGACTTAAACAGCAAAAACGATTTGATGAGACTGTGGAAGAAGTCAGGATTTATTAAAAAAATGTTTTCTACACACATTTGTATTGATACATATTACACCGATAAAGACGGGATGTGCTGGGGAATTTACAACATTACACACACTCCCGAACATAAAATTGATTTTAATTACATTTTGGAAGCTACGGAAGAAAATGTTAAAATGCTTGTAGCGGAATGCATCAGAATGTACGAGATGAATATAAAACACTAAATCATTAAGGAGTAAGCAATTGATTTTGAAATTAATAATTATAGCCGTTATGTTTCCGGTTATGGTTCTGATAGCGGCGGCTAAGAAATAAAGCACAACCCCCGACACGTTCGGGGGGCTTTATTTTGCCCCCATTTTTATAACAGTTGCGGTGCTCATCGGATTAAATCGCCATAAACCCCTCAAATTTCGCTTGTATCGCATTTTTATCAAATTCTAATGTAGAGTATATACATAAATAACTCTAAGTAAGAAAATAAAAAAGAGTCATAAACATGATTTGAAAATCTGTGCTTATGACTCTTTTTTATTTTAAGAATATTAGAATAAGTGTTTTATATTTGAAAAAATAAAAAATGCAATTGTCAAACAATTGCATTCCTTATTATGAACTATATTGCTCTTTGAACCTTTCCAGATCTAAGGCATCTTGTACATACATGAACAGTTTTTGGTGTTCCGTTAACTAAAGCTTTTACTTTCTTTATGTTAGGAGCCCAAGTTCTCTTTGATTGACGATGTGAGTGGCTATATTGTACACCTGCTACAACACCCTTATCACAAATTTCGCATCTTCTTGCCATTAGAAAACACCTCCTTATATTACAAAGATAATCTTCTTCAATAGGACAGAAAAAATTATAACATAATACTACTTATTGTGCAAGTAATTTTTATAAGTTTAATTTAAATATTAGGAAGAAGGTATAATATTTTAAATATTTGTGTAAAATCATAGGATGAAGATTTATTTTTCAATTAAATTAAAAAAATAAATTGAAAAATTGTTGTTGTAGTTATTCTGTTATTATATTAAAATTTTATTTGTATTTAATACTATTAAGTTTAAATACAAATATATATTTGTTATAAAATACCTAGCGAATTAAAAAAATGAATTATCTTGAATTAAAGAGTGTTCTAATATAGAATAAGAAATAGAATAGAATATAGGAGGAATATGAATATGGTTGGATTTGGCAATGAAAATGGTAATATAAATTACTCAGAAGAAGCTTTAGCAAAAATTGTTGGGTTATCAACAATGGAGTGTTACGGAGTTGTCGGAATGGTTTCAAAAAGTCCTTCAGAAGGTCTTTGGGAACTTATAGGAAGAGAAAACCTAAGCAAAGGCGTAAAATTAGTTAAAAATGATGATGATAAATTACAGATAGAATTATTTATTATGGTTGAGTACGGAGCAAAAATTTCTGTTATATCAAATAACATTATTCAAAAGGTTCGTTATAGCATTGAAAACTATACTGGACTTAAAGTTTCATCAATTACAGTGAACGTGCAAGCAGTTAGAGTCTAGGAGGTTAAACTAAAATGAAATATGAAAGAATTAATGGCCGTGATTTTTATAACATGGTTGTCAATGCTAGCAATAGATTATTAGAAGAAAGTGAGTTTGTAAATGCCCTTAATGTCTTTCCAGTACCAGATGGTGATACTGGAACAAATATGTCTATGACATTTAAGGCAGCCGTTAAAGAAATTGAAAATATTAACTCAGATTCTATTGGAGAAATATCTAAAAAGCTGGCAAAGGGTGCCTTAATGGGTGCTAGAGGTAATTCGGGAGTTATTTTATCACAAATTCTTAGAGGAATGTCTAAAGGATTAGAAGAAAAGACAGATGTTGATGCAGCAGAATTTGCAGTAGCTTTCTTTGAAGGTTCTAAAGCTGCTTATAAAGCAGTAATGAGACCTACAGAAGGTACAATACTTTCTGTAATAAGAGCAGCATCAGAAGCAGCTGTAGCTAGTGAAGCTAAAGATATAGTTGAATTTTTAGCAGAAGTAAACAAAGAAGCTAAAATTATGTTAGATAAGACACCTGAGCTTTTACCAGCCCTTAAGAAGGCAAAAGTTGTCGATTCTGGTGGAATGGGACTTTATATAATTCTTCAAGGTATGTATGACGCTTTAAAAGATGGAATAAAAGCAGAAATTAAAGATATATCAGCTAAAGAAAGCGGAAAAGTAGGTGCTCAGTCGACAGAAGATATAGAAATAAAGTTTGGATACTGTACTGAGTTCATAATTCTTGGTAATGCTGATCATGCAAAAGAATTTCAAGACAAAATAGAAAGTCTTGGAGATTCTATGATAGTCGTAGGATACGATGATGTAATAAAAGTCCATATACATACAAATGATCCGGGAAAAGTATTATCATATGCAGTTCAATATGGTGAATTATCAAAAATAAAAATTGATAATATGAGAGAAGAGCATAGAGAGCTGTTAATGGAAGCTAAAGATTTAGAAAAAGCTGAAAGTTATGAACAAGAAGAAGTTACTTCAGAAGAAATGAAGAAGTATGGCTTTATAACTGTGGCAATGGGAGATGGAATTTCAAATATATTTAAAGAATTAGGCGTTGACTATGTTATTGAAGGCGGTCAAACAATGAATCCATCAACTCAGGATATGCTTGAGGCAATAGATAAGATAAATGCAGAACATATTTTTATTCTTCCAAATAATAAAAATATAATAATGGCAGCAAATCAAGCTGCTGAAATAAGCAATAAAGATATCCGTGTAATACCAACAACAAGTATTCCTCAAGGAGTAGCATGTGTTACTGTTTTTAATCCAGATATTAATGTAGAAGACAATTTCAATGAATTACAGTCAGCTATAGAAAGTGTAAAAACTGGAGCAGTAACTTATGCTGTAAGAGATACAGAAATAGATGGAATTCAAATAAAAGAAGGAAATATGCTTGGACTTGTTGAAGGCAAGATTAAAGAAGTAGGAGAGAATAATCAGGAAGTTGCAATTAAAGTGCTGGATCATATGATAGATGAAGATAGTGAACTTGTAACAGTTTATTATGGAAGCGATGTAACTGAAGAAGAAGCTGAACAATTCTCAAATGCACTTGAAGAAAAGTATGAAGATTTTGATATACAAGTTTACAAAGGAAATCAGCCACTTTATTATTTCTTATTATCAGTAGAATAAAAAAAGCACCTTAGGGTGCTTTTTTGATGCATATTAATATTTATATGGAATAATTTATAAGCAGTGAATAAGAGTAGTATACTTTATTCTTGCATTATTACATATGAAATATTACAATTAGTTATGTTGTAATTTAATATTAAATTTTAGAAAGGTTTTGTGTTATGGATATATATAGTAATATATCTACATTAAAAGGTGTAGGTCCTAAAGCGACTGAAAAATTAAATAGATGTGGAATATTTAATATTCTGGATATACTATTATATTTTCCAAGAGACTATGATTTTGTAGGTGGAAATGTAGAATTTGAAAATATTACAGGTGAAGAAAAATTAATTCTTCAATGTGAAGTTAAAGCATTTAAAAGAGATATAAGAACTAAAAATGGCAAGATTTTAACTACTATAGATTTTCAATATGGAGATCATAGAGTAGCTGCAAAATGGTTTAATCAGCCATATGTGAAAAATAATTTTCAAAAAGGAAGTATCTATAATCTTATGGGAAAATTCAAGAGAGTAGGAAAAATGCTTGAAGTAGTTAGTCCTGTTATTGCGTGTGGAGAAGCAATATCAAATGAAATAATCCCAAAATATCCTTTAAAAGGGGATATTAGCAATAAGTTATTTGAAAAATTAATTAATCAGATTCTATTAAATGTTAATATAAAAGAAAATATGCCACAGTATATACTAGATAAATATCAACTGGTATCTTTGAATTATGCAATTAAAAATATACATTTTCCTGAAAATAAAAATATGCTTGAAAGGGCAATAACAAGATTAAAGTTTCAGGAGTTGTTTACATATTCATTAAAATTATTATTATTAAAATATCAATTAAAGAAGAATAAAAATGGAATTGCATTTGAATGGGTGCAGGAATTAAAAGAATTTAAAGAAGCATTACCTTTTCCACTCACAAATGCTCAGACAAAAGTAGTGAGAGATATATTGCGGGACCAGAAGTCAATATGCCCTATGAATAGACTGATTCAAGGAGATGTTGGAAGTGGAAAAACAATAGTTGCTCTTATTGCAATATTTAATGTTATTAAAAATGGATATCAATGTGTTCTTATGGCACCTACAGAAATTTTAGCAGTTCAGCATTATGAAGAGGCTAAAAAGCTATTTGAAAAATTCCATATAGAAATGGAATTGTTAACAGGTGGAACTACAGCAAAAGAAAAGAAAAGAATAAAAGAAAGAATAAAAAGTGATGAGCCGGTTTTAGTTATAGGAACTCATGCATTGTTTCAGGAAGATGTTGAATTTGGAAAACTTGGGTTAATTATAACTGATGAACAACATAGGTTTGGTGTTGAGCAAAGAAGCAGACTAATGAATAAAGGTAAGAAGGCGGATTGTATAGTAATGACAGCAACACCTATACCAAGAACACTTGCACTTTATTTATATTCTGATCTGGATGTTTCTGTGATAGACGAATTACCACCTGGAAGAAAGAAAATTGATACAAGATTTTATGAAGATTCACAAAGAGATGTTGGATATGAATTAGCATATGATGAAATTAAAAAAGGACGACAGGTTTATATTGTATGTCCATTGATAGAAGAAGATGAAAAAGAACAGCTTAATTCTGTTGAAACATTATACGATAAATTAACAAGTACCATATTTAGCAATTTGAGGGTAGATATTCTTCATGGAAAAATGAAGGGATCTGAAAAGGATGAAATTATTAAGAAATTTAAAAATCATGAAACAGATGTATTGATATCTACTACAGTAATAGAAGTAGGAGTAAATGTTCCAAATGCATCAGTTATGATTATTGAAAACGCAGAACGTTTTGGATTGGCACAGCTTCACCAGCTTAGAGGAAGAGTAGGAAGAGGTCAGTATGAATCTTATTGTATTTTAATTGCTAAAGCAAAGAGCAATATAACTAAAAAAAGAATGACAATAATGACTGAATCAAGTGATGGATTTTTAATATCTGAACAGGATTTAAAACTTAGGGGATCAGGAGAAATGTTTGGTAAAAAACAAAGCGGTGATGCAGGATTTACCCTTGCAAATCTTTATGATGATATTAATATTTTAAGATGTGCAAAAAATGAAGCTAATGAAATACTTAATAATGATTGTGAAATTAATAGAGAATTAGTAAATGAGATAAGTAAAAATTTACAAAGAAGCAGTAAATATATTTGTTTTAATTAAATTGAAATTTTATACACAAATATGTTAATATAATAAATATATACCTTAAGGAGGAAATACATTTGAGAATAATAGCAGGAAAAGCAAGAGGGCATAAATTGATACCTCCGGCAACAATGGAAACAAGACCAACTTTAGATAGAGTTAAAGAAGCAATGTTTAGTACAATACAATTATATATACCAGAAGGTGTAGTTGTTGATGTATTTGCTGGAACAGGAAGTTTGGGACTGGAAGCAGCAAGCAGAGGGGCTAGTGAGGTGTATCTTTTTGATAAAAGTGATACAACTTTTCCATTATTAAAAGAAAATGTTAAAAATCTTAAATTTGAGGATTTCTGTTTTCCTATAAAGACTGATGCTTATGTGGGATTGAAGAATCTTGCAAACAAGGGAAAGAAATTTGACATAATATTTATTGATCCACCTTATTGTAAAGAAATGATTCCAGAGGCAATGAAGATAGTTGAAGAAAACAATCTTTTAAAAGAAGACGGAATAATAGTTACAAAAATAGATTCCATTGAAGAAATCTATGAAGGATATAATAGTATAAAGCTTTTAAAGAGTAAAAAATATGGGAATACAACTGTATGCTATTATAGATATGAGGAGAATTAAAATGAATGTAGCAGTTTATCCAGGAAGCTTTGATCCCATAACAAATGGTCATATTGATATAATAAAAAGGGGAGCAAAGATATTTGATAAAATTATAGTAAGTGTATTAGTTAATGTAGATAAAAAACACTTATTTGAAATAGATGAAAGAGTACAACTGATAAAGAAAGTTACAAGTGATATTGAAAATGTTGAAGTTGTCAGTTTTGATGGGCTTTTAGTAGATTTATTAAAGAAATATGACACTAATGTAATTTTAAAAGGTTTAAGAACATCAATAGATTTTGAATATGAGTTACAAATGGCGTATATGAATAAGGAATTAGATCCTGAGATTGAAACTATATGTATGATGAGTTCTCCAAAAAATTTACATATAAGTTCTTCATGTGTTAAACAGGTAGCTAAATTTGGTGGAAATATTGAAGGACTTGTTCCGCAAGAAATTGTTTCTGATATATTGACAAAAATAAATAGCTAAGGAGTGTTTATAATGGATAAAGTAGATGTAAATATTATTGAATTGCTTGAATATTTACAAGATATGGTAGACAATTCACCTAAAGTACCTATGAGTGGAAAGGTTATGTTAGATAAGAGAGACGTTCTTGAAATTGTTGATCAAATAATAAACTATCTTCCAGACCAGCTTAAAAAAGCTGAATGGATAATGAATGAAAAAGAAAGAATTCTGAATGAAGCAAAAAAAGAGTATGATTCAGTTAAAAAAGAAACAGCAACAATGATGAGAAAAAATATTGAGAATCACAATATTGTAAAGGAAGCAAAAATAAGGGCAGAAGAAATCATAGCCTCAGCACAGAGAGATGCTAAGGCTATACGACTTGGTTCAAGAGATTATTCAGATGAAATTTTAAGTCAATTAGATAAAGAAATTGAAGCACAGAAAATGAAACTGATAGCAGGACTTCAAGAAAATTTCGAAAATGTTGCAAATGAAATAGATAAAACATTAACTGGCGTTGGTGATGTTATAAAAGATAATGTAAAAGAATTAAGAAGTATGAAAAAGTAAATTACTATAAATTTCAGCTTTTCTGTGAATTATATAAATCTAATATTTTGAAATATATACCTAGTACAAGCATTATCATTATAGGAATAAAATATGATTTTATAGATAATTCTACGTTTTGAGACAGATTCGAAGTATATACAGAAACTGGAATGATAATCATGAGAAAATAAGTTATTAAAAAGCTGATTATGCCTTGTATAAATTTAAAAAATATATAACGGCTTAATTTGATATTAGTATTTCCTATAAAAGAGCTTACTTGAGCAATTATTGCAAGACCAGAAAAAGAACATAAAAAACTTATAAGACTTAGTTTTAAGGCAATTGAAATCTGTAAGGAAGATAAAATATTACATCCATTTGTTATTTCAATAGAACCAAGTATTACAGAGTATAATGTTCCTGATGGAATTTTAAAAAAGTACTCAATATTTTGTATTAATTCAGTAAATATAGTGCTATTCTTTATTAAAGATATTATGACAGAAAAAATTATAATGAATCCACCGATATTAAGAACAGTGAGTATTGAATTTTCGATAGAATTTTTTATGGCTATTCCAAAATTCTGTGATGATATTTGTTTAGAATGTAGAGGACTCGTATTGTTAGCAGTTCTCTTTTTTTTTGTGATAAAACCAATAAATATGCAGGAAAGATAGTTTCCAACAAGAAGTATATATCCAAAATATATGTTATTAAGCAGTGCGGATGCAACAGAACCTATTAGAAAAAGAGGACCTACATTAGAAGCTATATTTAAAAGTCTTACATATTCTTTTTTCTCTATATATCCCATATTATAAAGGTCAGCACAATATTTTGCACCAATTGGATATCCACATAATATGCTGGCAGCAATGGGAAAAGAACAGTTTTTTGATAATGAAAGAGGACGACAGATTATAGGACCTAAAAATTTGGAATATAAGCCTATGCCATCATAGTATATTAGTAAATTGCAGATTATTAAAAAAGGAAAAGTAGTAGGCAGTATAGCTTTATACCATAATCTGCATCCCTCAAGTGCAGCAATAATAGATTTATCAATATTAGCAGCAAATAAAATTATTAATATTGTCATTGATATACATATTAATGAATTAAGTTTAATGTCTAATTGTTTTATTAAGATAAGTACTAATATAATAATTGTAATACATAACAAGCAGATAAATAGCATTTAATCACTCCTATTCATTACCTTAAGACAAATATATGAATCTGTAACTTAAGCCAGTTAGCTAGTGTAAAAAAATATATAGCAAAATTGAATTTTACGATGAAATTAATTTTACTATATATGTATATGCTTATCGTTATGTAGAATATTATTTTATTATTACAGGGCTTTTTAAAAAATCATCTGCAGGGTTAACATGAGAATTTAGTATTGAATAAGCTTTAGTTCCTAATATATCAAGCTCCATGTGGGTTGAACGGTTATTTTTTTGAACTTTTGTAATAATATCAATGCTGGATGATGATTTTATTTGTTTTAGAATATCACGTCCATTTGAATTAAAACCTAATACTCGAGCATATGGAGCAGGTGATTTAGCAAGAGACAATAAATCATATTTTTCAAGTCCTAAGAAATATTGTGCTAATATCCTGTTTATTCTTGTATAAGTGTAACGCTTGCTTTTTGATTTTAGTATAAGCTGATCTAAAGAATCAGAATTTAATATCTCTCTGTATATTTTATTATCAAGTCCTTCCGAGACGTCAGGGAGATTTTTTAAACTTTCTTTTTCTGTAAGAAGTTTATATTTGATATAATTAAACATATCTTCTTCAAACACAAATGGATAGTTTGAAGAACTGATTTCATTTAAAATTTTATATGTTTCTTCAGGAAGTATATCTTCAATATCAGATAAGCATCCATTTTTTAAATGCTTTCTTATAGAAGTCGCTGAAGAAAAACTTTTATTTACATTTTCATCATTATAATTAGAGCCTTCTCTTTTTAAAGTATAAGGAGTAATACTGCTGTTTAGTACATTTAAGGCTTTCATATATTCAATTCCCAGTATATTATTTGAATTAGATAATATATTTTCTACATCATCACATTTAAGATATTCATTAAGTGCTTTAGATCTGCTCGAATGAAATGGAAGTCCGGAGTTTAAATATTTTTTTAAAAGAGTTTTAAATTCTTCAGGTTCATCAGATAAGACTCTGGATATTTTAGCTAAGGATTCAACATTTCCTTCTTCGCTTCCAAAATATAGATTATCAATTATGCCTAAAGAATTTAACAATGAAACACTTCCAAAAGCAAAATGTTCAGCAGATGATATTGAATATACTAAAGGCAGTTCTAAAATAAGATCAACTCCATTTTTGAGAGCCATTTCAGTTCTTTTCCATTTGTCAACTATAGCAGGGATACCACGCTGCATAAAATTACCACTCATTACACAAACTACACCGGAAGCAGATGTATCTTTTATAGCATTTTCCAAATGATATTTATGTCCTTTGTGAAATGGATTGTATTCAGTAATTATACCTGTAATTATAAAAATCACCTCCAAAAATATTAAAAATAAGATATAATTTTATGCTATTATTTTAGAGATATATTATAGTATAAATTTGCAGATATTTAAATTATTTTTAACTATAAAAACATAAAAATAAAATATAAAAAAATTTTTTTGAAAAATTTTAGATTGTTAAAAAATATACTTTTAGTGTATTGGTATTTTGAAGTTTAATTGTCTGACAATTTAGACTATTTTCAATCTATTGAATTCTATTTTAGTAGTTGAAATATCTAGCGTTATAGGAGTATAGTAATATATAGGATTAGATGTTGAAAGGAGAACTGTCTATGGAACTTATGAAAAAGATATGGGAAGCTGCAAAGTCAAACAAGAAAAAAATAGTGCTTCCAGAAGGTAATGAAGAACGAACTATTGCAGCAGCTCAAAAAATATATAATTTAGGATTGGCTTATCCTATACTTATTGGTAACAGTAATGAAATACTTAATAAAGCTAAAGAGTTAGATGTTGATTTATCTGAAATTGAGATTATAGATCCAAACGAATCAAATAATTTACAAAGATATATAAATGAGTTTTATGAATTAAGAAAAGCAAAAGGGGTTACAATGGAAAAAGCTGAAAAGATAGTCAGAGATCCATTATATTTTGCTACAATGATGGTAAAACTTGATGATGCTGACGGTATGGTATCAGGTGCTGTTCATACAACTGGAGATTTATTAAGACCAGGTCTTCAAATAATAAAAACAGCTCCAGGAGTATCTTGTGTATCAAGTTTCTTTATTATGGAAGTACCAAATTCGCCATATGGAGAAAATGGATTATTATTCTTTGCAGACTGTGCTGTTAATCCAATGCCAACTGAAGATATGTTAGCTTCAATTGCAATTGCTACAGCTGATAATGCAAGATTATTATCAAAGATTGAGCCGAAGGTTGCAATGTTATCGTTCTCTACAATGGGAAGTGCTGATCACGAAGTTGTAGATAAAGTGAGAAATGCCACATTAAAGGCAAAAGAATTAAGAGCAGATTTACACATAGATGGTGAATTACAATTAGATGCAGCAATTGTTCCTAAAGTTGCTAAACAGAAAGCACCAGGCAGCACTGTAGCAGGAAGTGCAAATGTTTTGGTGTTCCCAGATTTACAATCAGGAAATATAGGATATAAATTAGTTCAAAGATTTGCAAATGCAGAAGCTATAGGACCGGTATGTCAAGGTTTTGCAAAGCCAATCAATGATTTATCAAGAGGCTGCAGTATTGAAGATATAGTTAATGTTGTTGCATTAACAGCAGTTCAGGCACAAGGGATTGAAGAGAAATAATATTAGATGTCAGGATAAGGAGTTAGTAAAGATGAAAATATTGGTAATAAACTGTGGAAGTTCTTCATTAAAATATCAACTTATAGATATGTCAAACAATGGAGTTTTAGCACAAGGACTAGTTGAGAGAATAGGAATTGATGGAATATTAACTCAAAAAGTTGAAGGAAGAGAAAAATATGTAGTTGAAACAGATCTTAAAGATCATCAAGTAGCTATTGATTTAGTATTAAAAACTTTAGTTGATGAAAAACAAGGTGTAATAAAATCAATGGATGAAATTTCAGCAGTAGGACATAGAGTTGTTCATGGTGGTGAAAAATATTCTAAATCAGTTATAGTTAATGATGAAGTTTTAGCAAATCTTGAAGAATTAACTAAACTTGCACCATTACACAATCCAGCAAATATAATTGGAATTAAGGCTTGTCAAGCTCTTATGCCAAATACACCAATGGTAGTAGTATTTGATACAGCATTTCATCAAACAATGCCACAAAAAGCATTCATGTATCCAGTACCATACAAATTCTATGAAGAAGATCATATAAGAAGATATGGATTCCATGGAACTTCTCACAAATATGTTGCTGGTGAAGTAGCTAAATGGATGAATAAAGATATTAAAGATCTTAAAATAGTTACTTGTCACTTAGGAAACGGTGTAAGTGTTACTGCTGTTGATGGTGGTAAATCTATAGATACAACAATGGGATTCACACCACTTGATGGTATAATAATGGGATCAAGAAGTGGAAGCATAGATCCTGCTATAGTTACATTCTTACAAAAAGAAAAGGGATATACACCTGAAGAAGTAGACAATATATTAAATAAGCAAAGTGGTGTTTTAGGTGTATCAGGAATAGGAACAGATTTCAGAGATATCAGAGCAGCAGCAGAAAAGAACAATGCTAGAGCTTTATTAACTATGGATATTTATGGATATCAAATAAAGAAACAAATTGGTGCATATGCAGCAGCAATGGGTGGATTAGATGCAGTTGTATTTACAGCAGGTATTGGAGAACATGCTCCAGAAGTAAGAATAAGAGCATTAAGCAACATGGAATTCATGGGAATTGATATAGATGCTGCTAAAAATGATAATCAAAATGTAGGAGAAGGAATGGAAATCTCTACACCATCTTCTAAAGTTAAGTTATATGTAATTCCTACAAATGAAGAGTTAATGATTGCAGAAGAAACTTTAGAATTAATTAAGTAGCAAATTGCGATAAATATCTTGACTTTTAGACTTCTACTTTATATAATAAGATATGTTTGATTTATAAATAAACTGCTAAGGAGTGTGAAGGAGATTATTGGATTATTGACATTATGTCAATTATACAATATACTCTAGTAGGTATGAAGATACAAATTTCAGATATTGTTTCAGGTAAAGATAGAAGTAAGAAAATTGATGAAACTTTTAATATTGAGGCATTTGAATTTGAAGGCGATATAATAAAGCCGGTAGCTCCTTGTAAAGTAAGTGGAGTTGTAACATCAGATAGTGATGTATTAGTAGTCGCTGCTAATATAAAAACTGATTTAGAAATGGTATGTTCAAGATGCTTAGATACCTTTATCTATCCAATAGATATTGATATAGAAGAAAGGTTTACAACTAACAGTCATAGTCAAGATGAAGAAGCTGTTGTTGTAATGGATGATGTTATAGACATCAGTGAATTGGTTGAAAGCAGTATAATTTCAACATTACCAATTAAGAGAGTATGTAAAGACGACTGTAAAGGACTTTGTCAGGTATGTGGATGCAATTTAAATGTTGAAACATGCAACTGTAATAAAGAAGATGTAGATATACGCTTCGAAGTCTTAAAAGGTTTGTTTGATAATAAGGAGGTGTAACGGATGGGTTGTCCAGCTAGAAAGCAATGTAGTGCTAGAACTAAGAAGAGAAGAGCTCAAACTTTTAAAGCTAGTTTACCAGGCATAGTAGAATGTCCACAATGCCACGAAATGAAACTTGCTCATAGAGTATGTAAGAACTGTGGTTTTTACAAAGGTAAGGAAGTAGTAGCTTCTGAAAACTAAAAGAAAGTCTTATGACTTTCTTTTCTTTTATATCCGATATGAATTAATCACCTGATTGCTTCATATCGGATTTTATTATAGATATATGAATTATCTATATAAATAAAGTTAAGAAGGGCATAAGAAGCGTATATAGGGCGTACATTATGTCATGTAGGTTTAATAGGTTATACATTTTAAGAATCGCTCATTCTGTAATACTATATTGAAAATATAATATTTATAAGATGTTTTTATGAGTAGAAATAGTGTATCATTGTTAAATTTATAACAAATTAATTTTATATTGATTTGACATGTAATAAGATATATACTCTACTTTATATGTGTATAGTAGATGTATTAATAAGAATACGTTATAATTAATGTACTAGACGACTATTAATATAAAAATACGGTAAATATATAGCAGAGGTGATAAAAAAGATGAAAATAGCTATAGATGGAATGGGTGGAGATAATGCACCAGTCGCTGTAATTGAAGGTGTTATTCAGGCCCTTAAAGAATATAGTGATATAGAATTTTATATTACAGGACCGCAGGATAAAATAAATAAAGAATTAGCTAAATATGATTATTCTAAAGATAAAATTACAGTTATTGATGCTGAAGAAGTTATTTCAACAAATGAACATCCTGTAATGGCTGTAAGAAGAAAAAAGAACTCAAGTATAGTAAAGGCTTTAAATTTAGTAAAAGATAAAACGTGTGATGCAATAATTTCTGGAGGAAGTACAGGAGCATTTTTAGCAGGATGTACGCTTGTTGTAGGAAGATTAAAAGGTGTTGAAAGACCTGCACTAGCACCAATAATGCCTGGAAGAAAAGGACAGTTTATGATAGTTGATGTTGGAGCTAATGTTGATTGTAAACCTCATTTCCTTGTACAATTTGCTAAGATGGGGAAAATATATTATGAACATGTTTTTAATGTTAAAGAACCTAGCATAGGTCTTATTAATATAGGTGAAGAAGAAGAAAAAGGAAATGAACTTGCAAAAGCAGCATACCAATTATTAAAGGCAGAAAAAGACATTAATTTTAAAGGAAATATTGAGCCTAGAGATATTCCAAGAGGAGAGACTAATATTTTAGTCAGTGATGGATTTGTAGGTAATACAGCTTTGAAGATGTATGAAGGATCAGCATCAGCAATATTAGGCATGATTAAAGATGAAGTTATGCAGTCTTCGATTATATCAAAGTTTGGAGTATTATTGCTAAAACCAGCTTTAAAAAGTCTTATGAAAAAAGTGGATTATAAAGAATATGGAGGAGCACCATTTTTAGGTGTTGATGGTATTTGTATAAAAGCACATGGAAGTTCTGACGGAAAAGCTTTTAAAAATGCGATAAGACAATCTAAGATTTTTTATGACAATAAAGTCCTTGATAATATGAGACAAGAGTTTTCTAAAGAAAATTAGCTCAAATATTTAAAAGAAATATTGACGATTTAAATATTATATAATATTATCTAAATGTAGAACTTGGGAGGTGAAACAAATGTTTGAAAGAATACAAGCAATAGTAGCTGATAAGTTAAGTATCGACAAAGAAAGCGTAACAATGGATGCATCTTTTATTGAAGATTTAAACGCTGATTCATTAGATATTGTTGAGCTTATTATGGCTCTAGAAGATGAACTAGACATGGAAATACCAGATGAAGACGTTGAAGGCTTTAAAACAGTTGGAGATGTTGTTAATTATGTTAAAGCTCATCACGGAGAATAGCATGATCCCGCGTTTCTTGCGGGATTTTATCTTTATTAATTAGTTTATTCTTGAATTTGTTATATTAGCAAATTGAAGAATAAACTTCTAAGGAGTGAAAGGATGAATAAATACGCACTTAAAGAAATCGAAGAAAACTTGGGAGTTTATTTTAATAACCCGACATTATTAAAAACAGCATTGACACATAGTTCTTTTGCTAATCAATTCAAAGATGCGGAATATAATGAAAGACTTGAGTTTTTAGGAGATGCAGTATTACAGCTTTGTATAACTGAGTATCTATTTAATAATTTTAAAAATAAATCAGAAGGAGAGTTGACTAAGACACGTAGTCTTATAGTCTGCGAAAATTCTCTTTATGAAATTGCTAAAAAACTTCACCTTGGGGAATATATAAGAATGAGTAAAGGTGAAGAATTAACAGGAGGAAGAGAAAGAATTTCAATACAGGCAGATGCTGTTGAAGCAGTTATAGCTGCAGTTTATTTAGATAAGGGTATTGGTTTTGTAAGAGACTTTATACTTCTTCATTTTGAAGAAATAATAAATAAGGCTATAAATAACGAAATTGTTCTGGATTTTAAGACAAAACTTCAGGAATTTTTACAAAAGGATGGGGAAGTTTCAATTCACTATGAATTAATAAAATATGAAGGACCACCACATAGACGTAAATTCTATACTAATGTAGTTATTGATGATAATGTCATGGGCGAAGGATTTGGATATAGTAAAAAAGAAGCAGAACAGAATGCAGCAAAAGAAGCTTTAATGAAATTGGATAATAAAGATGAGTAAAGATTATTATATAATACCTATATTTGTACCTCATGAAGGGTGCCCACATGATTGCGTATTCTGCAATCAGGATAAAATAACAGGAGTAAAAAAAGATTCTTTAAGGATATCTGATAGAACGAATAAAAAAGAAAATATTTCTTGTACAGATAACAAGGAAGAAGAAGTTACTGCTGAAAGTGTTAGAAAAACAGTATATGAATATTTAGAAACAATTGAAAATAAAAATGCTACTATTGAAATATCATTCTTTGGTGGAACATTTACAGGCATTAAAGAAGAAAAACAAAAAGAACTCCTTGGAGTAGCAAAAGAATTTAAAGATAAAGGTTTTATCGATAAAATAAGATTATCTACTAGACCAGATTACATAAATGATTATATTTTATCATATTTAAAAGAATATAAAGCTGATATAATTGAGCTTGGAGTTCAATCATTAAATGAAGAAGTTTTAATTAAGGCTGGAAGAGGTCATGGAGTACAAGAAGTTCGTGAAGCTTCCAGATTAATAAAGGAGTATGGTTTTATATTGGGGCATCAGGTAATGCCGGGTCTTCCAGGAGATACATTTGAAACAGATATAGAAACAACTAAGCTGTCTATAGAAATGAAGCCGGATATATGCAGAATATATCCCGCACTTACAATACGAGGAACGTACATGGAAGTAATGTATAATAGAGGGGATTATATACCATATACATTAGAAGAAGCTGTAGAAATAAGCAAAAAGATGTATAAGATGTATAGAGATAATGGCGTTAATGTTATAAGAATTGGATTACAGCCAACTGAAACAATAAATGAAAGCAAAGATGTTATAGCAGGTCCTTTTCATCCAGCCTTTAGAGAATTAGTTGAAAGCAGTCTTATGACAGAACTTATTTTAGATGTCGTAAAAGATGAAGTAAATGCAACAATTCAAATTAATCCTAAAGAAGTAAGTAAGTTATATGCTAATAAAAAAATGTACTTTAAATTACTGAAGGAAAAAGGTAAAAGAATAAAGGTTGAACAGAATGATATTGTAAAAAGAGGAAAAATAATAGTATATCTAGAAAATAAAAAAGTGGATATAATATATTAGCGAGGGGTGACTCTCGCTTTTAATATATTAATTGATATTTAGGAACCTTTACTATAAACTAATTATGATTGGAAGTGTTTGAAATGAAGAAAAAGACTAGAGAAAAGATGAAGATTGCTCTTGCTGTCTTTATAATAATAATATTTATTGTGGGACTTTTACCTACTATATTTTTTTAAATGAGGAGTGGAAAAATTGTTTTTAAAATCTCTGGAGATAAGAGGATTTAAGTCCTTTGCGGATAAGACGGAATTGAAGTTTAAAAAAGGGGTCACTGCTGTTGTAGGTCCAAATGGTAGTGGAAAAAGCAATATATCTGATGCAGTCAGATGGGTTCTGGGAGAGCAGAGTATAAAAGTATTAAGAGGAGGAAAGATGGAAGACGTTATCTTTGCAGGTACTCAGTATAGAAAGCCTGTAGGTCTTGCACAAGTTTCACTTACTCTTGATAATAGTGATGAACAGCTTGCAACAGAATATAATGAAGTTACTGTATCAAGAAGAATATTTAGATCTGGTGAATCGGAATATTTAATAAATAACACTAAATGCAGATTAAAAGATATAACTAATTTATTTATGGATACAGGTATAGGTAAAGAAGGATATTCTCTTATTGGACAAGGCAAAATTGAAGCAATTTTAAGTGGAAAACCAGAAGATAGAAGAGCTCTTTTAGAAGAAGCGGCAGGTATTGTAAAATTTAAAAATAGAAAAGAAGAAGCTGAAAAGAAATTAAGCAATACAGATGATAATTTAGTAAGAATTAATGATATACTGTCAACATATGAGGAGAGAATTGAACCATTAAGAATAGAGAGGGAAAAAGCATTAGAATTTAATGAGTTATCTGATGAACTTAGAAAAAAAGAAGTATCATTAATAGTCCATACAATAAAGATTATGGAACAGGAATTAAAGGTATTTAATGAAGAGTTAAATAAAAGGGTGAATCAGATTAATGAAAAAAGAGAAAGTATAGCTAAAGACAGGGAAATACTGAGCAGCCTTGAAACCAGGATAGAAAATATAGAAAAAAAGACATTGGAAGAAAAAGAGCAGTATTATACTTTAAAAGATGTAATAAGTGATGATGAAAAGTCTATAGAGCTTTATCATGAAAGAATTAAGAATTATGAAGAAAAAATAAAAAGAAATAATTATGAAATTGAAGATATTGCAAATAGAATAAATGAAATAATAAAAAATAAGTCACTGCTTGAAGAGGAATTAGATAGAAGAATTAAGGAACAGGAAAGCAAAAAAATAACAATTGAACAGTTAGAAAAAGAAAATAAATTAAAAAATGAAGAATTAAATAAAATGAAAGCCAATCTTAAGATATTGCAGGAAGGTGAGCTTGACTTTTTAAGAAATAATTCAGATATTAAAAATGAAATAAATATTTTAAATAGGGAAATAGAACTAAGAAGAGAAAAAAGCCAGTCTATAAATTCATCTATATCATATTTCGAGAATAATATAGTAATAAATATGGCTACATATAAAGGGCTTAGCAGAGAAATTGAAAGTAAAAAAGATAAAATAAGAGAAATCCAGATTGATATATCAGAATCAAAGAAGAAAATGGCTGCGCTTAAAAGCAATATTACCAAGAAGGAAAATGAAGTTAAAGAAGTAAATAGAATTTTAACTAAATTAGATGCTAATAAAACTATGCTTGAAAATCTTGAAAAGCATTATGAAGGATATAATAGATCTGTTAAATCACTTATGGAATCTATAAATAATGATAATATTGCAGGTGCAGAAGAAACAAAAGTTTTAGGAGAAATATTTACTGTATCAAAGGAATATGAAACAGCCATAGAAATAGCCTTAGGAGCAGCAATATCAAATGTTATTACAACTACTGAACAGGTAGCTAAAAATTTGATAGTCCATTTAAAGAAAAACCATTTAGGAAGAGCTACATTCCT
>JBJEJM010000139.1:0-8707 GCA_051878075.1 Clostridium sp.
AAAGTTGAAGATTTATTAGAACAAAGTGAAAAAGATGATAAAAGAGTAATGTATGATGAAGTCAAAGAGTATTTAGAAGAAAATCAGCTTGATACAGTTATAGATGTTGCACAAGATGAAAAAGGAGTATCATTGCAGATTAAAGATAGTGTTCTATTTGAATCAGGAAAAGCTGAATTAATTGATCAAAGTAGAGAAGTGCTAAATAAAATAAGTGACCTTATATCAGGAATACCAAATCCTATTATAATAGAAGGACATACAGACAATATTCCTATAAACACAAGTGAATATAGAGACAACTGGGACTTATCTGCTGCAAGAGCATCAAATGTATTGAGATATTTTACTGGAACAAAAGGACAAGATCCTACAAAGTTTTCTGTATCAGGTTATGGAGAATATAAACCTAAGGTAGACAATAGTACAGATGACAACAGAGCTCAAAATAGAAGAGTTAATATTATAATTGTTTCAAATAATGAGGAGTGATAATTATGGCTAAAAATGATAAAGAAATGGAGCAAACAGAAGTTAAGGAGAAAAGTGGAAAAGGTCTTATGGTAGTCCTGTTCGTTTTAGGGTTACTTGTTCTTGGAGCAGCAAGTTGTGGAGGCGCATATTTATTTATGAAGACTAATAATACTGTAGCAGCACAGCAGGTACTTGAACAGACATATGTTGATCTTGATGAATTTACTATTAATTTAGCAGATAGTGATGGAAAAAGATACTTTAGAGGTGACATTTCTATAGGATATGATAAATCTAACAAAAAAATTGGAGAAGAAATAGCTGCTAATACTGTAGTAATAAGAGATACAATTATTTATTATTTTAAAGGAAAAGAAGCTTCATATGTAAATGACATAAATAATGAAGAACATATTAAACAGGATTTAATAGAAGCTATAAATAGACAATTACAAAAAGGAAAAATAACAGACATAAGATTTAAGAATATGATAGTTCAATAAGGAAAAAAACATGGATTTTGGAATTTTAAAAATGTTTATGCAATTACTTGGAGCACTGTGTATTACACTTGGAATTATGTTCTTGAGTTATAAGGTATTAGGAACAAAAGTAGAAAGTATAAATAATAATAAATATGTAAAAGTAATTGAAAGAACACAAGTTACAAAAGATAATGCAATTTTAGTTGTTAAAGTTGGTAAAAAGGGATATGTAATGAGCAGTACTGGAAGCAGTATGGATAAGCTTGATGAATTATCGGAGGAAGAAATTAAGGAAATTGAAGAAAGTAAGAAAAAATACAATAAAGAAGTTATGGATAAATATAATAACTTTACTATAACATTGAAAAATAATATTCCAAAGATATTTAAAAATATGAGATCGAAGGAAGAGAAACATGAAAAATAGAAGAAGAATTATGTTTATGTTTGCAGCAGCATGTTGTTTTATCATGTTATTTAGTGTTAAGGCGTATGCTGCTCCAGGTACTACGGATATACCACAAATGAATATTTCTTTTGGAGATGGCTCAGATAGCCCTAGTAATTATGTAAGTAATATTAAAATACTTATATTTTTTACAATACTTGCATTACTACCATCAATAGTAATAATGGTGACAAGTTTTACAAGAATAGTAGTTGTATTTTCATTTCTTAAAACCGCTATAGGTGTAACACAGTCTATTCCAAGTCAGATTTTAACTGGACTAGCAATATTCCTGACACTATTTATTATGCAGCCTGTTTACAGCGAAATGAATACTAATGGTATTCAGCCATATCTTGAAAATCAGATAACTCAGGAACAGGCAATTGATGAAATTTCAAAACCATTAAAAGAATTTATGGCAAAAGAAACAAGAAAAGATGACTTGGAGCTTTTTGTTAATATTAATAATGTAGATGAGGAAAGTATTTCAGAAGTTAAAGATATTCCATTAACATCATTAGTACCAGCTTTTGCTATAAGTGAGCTTAGAACTGCATTTGAAATAGGATTTTTAATATTCCTGCCATTTCTTGTGATTGACATGGTTGTAGCGAGCGTGTTAATGTCAATGGGTATGTTTATGCTTCCGCCTACAACAATTGCATTGCCATTTAAGCTTATATTGTTTGTAATGGTAGATGGATGGCATATACTGGTCGAACAATTAATTAAAGGGTTTATGTGAGGTGTGAAGTAAGATGAGTGAAATAATGTTGAATGGCATTGTAAAAGATACAATAGTAACATCAATAAAAATTGGAATGCCTATACTTATAGTAGTTCTTGTTTTGGGCCTTGTAATAAGTATAATTCAGGCAACAACTCAGATTCAGGAACAGACATTAACATTTGTACCTAAATTAATAGCAACTGCACTTGTAGGATTAATATTAGGAAATTGGATGCTTCATACATTAATGTCATTTACATCGAGGATATTTGATATGATAGCGAGAATATCATCATAAGGGGGTAAGCAATTTGGTTGATACAGCTTACTTTCTAGGAATATTTTTAATATTTTTAAGAATAAGTTCATACTTTATGGCCACACAAGTATTTTTTCCTAGTGGGACTCCTATATTATTTAAAACTTCATTTTCAATGATAATAGCATATGGAATGATATCTGGAGTTGATTATAGTACAGCATTAAATATTGATAGTAATTATATGATTGCTTTTTATGCTGTTAGTGAAATTATGACAGGTGTGATATTAGGATACATAACAAATTTAATATTTCAAATTGTTAAATTTGCAGGAGGATGGATGGATATTCATGCTGGATTTTCTATGGTTACCGTATTAGATCCAGCAACGAAGAATTCATCAACACTTTTAGGGAATTTAGGCTATTTCATTTCAATAATGCTGTTCTTTATAATTAATGGACAGCAGATTGTTATACGGGCAATACATGAGAGTTTAAGCATAATTCCTTTAGGACATACAATAGTTTACCAGGAAACTGTTATGGGAGTCGCTGAAACTATCGTAAATTTCTTCGCACTTGGTGTGAAAATAGCGATTCCTGTTGTACTTATAATAGTAATGACAGATGTGTGCCTTGGATTGATAACAAGAACAGTTCCGACTATTCCAATAATGATATTTGGTATGCCTATTAAAAACATACTTGGTTTTGTAACATTTATAATAGTAATGCCAGTTATTGTGAAATTGATTGGAACAGCAATATATGAATTACCAGATATTTTTGATAAGATCTTTAACCTTATACCAGCAGTGCCGCTAGCACTGGTTTTTGCAGATGATGATAAGACAGAAGAAGCTACTCCAAAGAAAAAATCTGATTCTAGAAAAAAAGGTCAGGTTGCAAGAAGTAAAGATGTTGGTGTAGCACTTACAATGGTTGTGTGCACAATAGCTGTTGCTGCCTGCTGGGATATGATTACAAAGGGATTCAGGGATGTAATAATATATTTTTTACAATTACCTATGATAGATAATTTTGATAATATGTCATTAACTAATATTGCTATATTAGTAATAATAAGAATAGCATATGGGTTACTGCCTATAGCACTTCCAATAATGATTGGAGGAATTGTTGCCAGTCTGATGCAGACAGGTTTTTTAATAACTGGTGAACCGCTAAAACCTTCTTTTGGGAAACTTAATCCATTAAAAGGATTAAAAAATATGTTCTCTAAGAGAAGTATCGTAGATTTATGCAAAAACCTTATAGTTATAACTATAGTAAGTTATATTGCATATAAATATATTTCATCCAATTACACAGCTATAGCATCTATGTCAAATGCATATATACCAAGTCTTAATTCAGAAATTAAGAACTTAATATTAGGAATATTTAAACAAATATGTATAGTGCTTGTTGTTATAGCCGCTATTGATTATTTTGTTCAATTCAGGATGCATAATAAAGAATTAAAGATGTCAAAGCAGGAAGTAAAAGATGAGTATAAGCAGCAAGAAGGAGATCCACAGATTAAGGGGAAAATAAAACAAAAGCAAAGGGAAATGAGCAGGCAGAGAATGATGCAGTCTGTATCAGATGCTACAGTTGTAATAACAAATCCAACTCACCTTGCTATTGCATTGAAATATGAAGAAGGCACAGAAATGGAAGCACCTAAGGTAGTAGCTAAGGGAGCTGATTATGTGGCTTTAAAGATAAAGACAATTGCTAAAGAACATGAAGTTCCAATAATTGAAAACAAACCGCTGGCAAGAATGATGTATGACAGAGTTGAAATTGATGATGAAATACCACCTGATTTATATCAAGGGGTTGCTGAGGTTCTTGCGGTAGTTATGAAAATTAAGAAAAAATAAGAAACTGAAGATTTAAAAATGAAATTTTTATTAGAAAATAAGGCAGTAGATAAGAATTTTAATTTTAAATTTTACATTAAATAAAGGGATGTGTGAATTTTGTTAGGAGAGAAGAGGCTAGACATTAAAAATAATTTAGATGTAGTTATAGCATTTGGAGTAATTGGAATTGTACTTATGATTATTATTCCATTGCCAAAGCTTATGCTTGATTTACTGTTAGCATTGAATATAACCATATCAATAGTTATAATCCTTATTACTATGTTTACAACTAATGTATTGCAGCTTTCAGTATTTCCTACATTGCTGCTTGTTACGACTTTGTTTAGGTTAGGTCTTAATATATCTTCAACCAGACTTATTTTAACAGAAGCAAATGCAGGAACAATAGTTTCAGCATTCGGTGATTTCGTTATACGAGGAAACTATGTTGTAGGTATAATCATTTTCCTTATTATAGTTGTAATACAATTTATGGTTATAACAAATGGTGCAGGAAGAGTTTCAGAAGTATCAGCGAGATTTACACTTGATGCTATGCCAGGTAAGCAGATGAGTATTGATGCAGATTTAAATTCAGGTATGATAGATGATGCTACAGCTAAAAAAAGAAGACAGGATCTACAGGCAGAAGCTGATTTTTATGGGGCTATGGATGGTGCTTCTAAGTTCGTTAAAGGTGATGCTATTGCAGGTATTATTGTTACGATTATAAATATAATTGGTGGTATCATAATTGGAGTATTGTTTAATGGTATGGATGCGGCTACAGCAGCACAGACTTATACAAAGCTTACAGTAGGTGATGGCCTTGTGAGCCAGGTTCCTGCATTACTAATATCTACAGCGTCAGGTATACTTGTTACACGTTCAGGTAATGATGAGACATTTGGTAAGACTGTATCAAGTCAGTTAACAGCATTCCCAGTAGCTTCAGGAATTGCAAGTGCAATAATGTTATTTTTAGGTCTTGTTCCTAATATGCCTAAGCTTCCATTCTTTGTTGCAGCTGCAACAATGGGAGGATTAACATATCTTTTATATAAAGAACAAGTTGCAAAGCAGGAAGAAGAAGTTATAACTGAAGAAGAAGAAATAATGCAGCAGGAAAGAAAAGAACCAGAAAATGTTATGAATTTAATTTCTGTTGAAGCAATGGAAGTTGAAATTGGATATGGTTTAATTCCTCTTGCAGATGAAAGCTCAGGTGGAGATTTGCTTCAGAGAATTGCGTCTGTAAGAAGACAATGCGCCATTGAAATGGGTATAGTAGTTCAGCCTATAAGAATAAGAGATAACTTACAATTAAATACTAATGAATATGTAATAAAAATAAGAGGAACAAAGGTTGTATCCTCAGAATTAATGCCAAGTATGCTTTTATGTATGGATCCAACGGGAGAAAATTCAGATATTCCTGGTATCAAGACGATTGAACCTACATTTGGACTTCCAGCAGTATGGATAAATAAAGAGCAGAGGGAAGATGCTGAAATTAAAGGACTTACAGTAGTTGATCCAACAACAGTTATGATTACACATTTAACTGAAACAATTAAGGCTCACTCTTATGAATTGCTTGGAAGACAGGAAGTTAAGCTTATCGTTGATAATGCTAAAGAAAAATACAGTGCAGTTGTTGAAGAACTTATACCAGATTTATTGACAATTGGTGAGTTACAAAAGGTATTACAAAATTTACTTAGAGAAAAAGTTCCAATAAAAGATATAGTTACAATAATGGAATCATTAGCTGATAATGCTAGAAATACAAGAGATTTAGAAGTATTAACTGAATATGTAAGATTTGCATTATCAAGAACTATATGTAATCAAGTTGTAGATGAAAATAGAACTATTAATGTTGTAACATTAGATCCAGCTATAGAAGATATAGTAGCAAATAACACTCAGAAATCAGTTCAAGGATCTTTCCCTACAGTAGATCCTGATACAACTACTAGAATACTTGGAGCAATAAAAGATACTGTAGAAAGTGTTTATTTTTATAATAATCAGCCTATTATACTTGTATCTCCAAATATAAGAGCAGTATTTAGAAAACTTATAGAAATGGTATTTCCACAGATTATGGTTATTTCATTAAATGAAGTACCAAATGATGTTCAAATCAATAGTGAAGGAGTTGTAAGAATATAGATGGTCATAAAAAAATATCTTGTTAAAAATATAAATGAAGCAATGAGTAAAATAAGGACTGAGCTCGGTAAAGATGCTATTATAATAAGTCAGAGAAAAGTAAGAAAACCTGGATTTTCAGGATTATTTTCAGGGAAATTAATAGAAGTTACAGCAGCTGTTGAAAATTCATCAGATGATACAAAAAAACATGAAACAGTAAAAAAAGCTGTTTCAAGTGAAGAAGATGAATTTAAGAAATCAATTGAAAGTATCAAAAGATTAATGGAAAATGAATTTGAAGTGGCAGATAAGGATACTGAAGATATTTCAAATTTAAATACCATGATACAGAAACATAATGCAGATGTTGAGAAGGAAAGGCAGCGTTCTAATGCAGCTTCTGCTGATAAATCTAATATTGATAACAGCAAAGAGGATAGTCTCAGCATTGAATCTGTACATAAAGAAGTTGAGGAACTAAGAGATTTAATTAAAAAAGTATTGCCTCAGGAGACTCATATAGATTCTCAGATTATAAAAGAAGAAAGCACTATAGAGTTAGATTCCTTAAAGAATAAATTAAAAGATATAGACATTGATGAAGAATTTCAAGATGATATTATAAAAGCAGCTTCAGATTATAAAAAAGAAAATTTAAATGATAATGAAATATTAAGAGATATTTTTGAGAGAGATATTCTTGTTACTAGAAATGAATTAAAAGGAAAAGTTGTTTTAGTAGGTCCTACAGGTGTTGGAAAGACTACAACAATTGCAAAGCTTGCTGGAAGATTGGCACTTGTAGAAAAGAAAAAGATTGGATTAATTACAATAGATACATATAGAATTGGAGCTATAGAGCAGCTTAAAACATATGCAGAAATAATGAATATACCGTTTAAAGTAGTTATTACAATAAAAGAAATGGAAGAAGCAATAAAATCAATGGATGATTGTGATGTCATTCTTATAGATACAACAGGAAGAAGCAGTAAGAATACAATGCAGATTTCGGAGCTTAGAGCATTTATTCAAAAAGCAGAACCAGATTATGTAAACATGGTTATAAGTGCAACTACTAAAAATAAAGATATAAAAACAATATTAAATGGGTATTCTGAATTAGAATATGGAAGTGTTATAATTACAAAACTTGATGAAACTACTGTTTATGGTTCTATATATAATATATCAAGACGTGCCAATAAACCTATTAGTTTTATAACAACAGGTCAGAATGTACCAGATGATATAAAAATATCAACAAAAGAAGAACTAACACGATTTATTTTAGGGGAGGAAGCTCTATGCTAGATCAGGCAGAATCACTACGAAGATTGGCCCAAAGTGGTGATAGTGAAAGTGATAAAAAGATTAAGAGTAAAATAATTACAATAACGTCAGGTAAGGGAGGCGTTGGCAAAAGTAATTTTGTTGTCAATCTCGGAATAACATTACAAAATATGGGGAAAAAAGTTGTAATTTTTGATGCTGATTTAGGAATGGGAAATGATGATGTCTTAATGGGACTATATCCTAAAAATAATATATTTGACATAATCTTTACGGATTTAACAATACAGGATATAATTATAGAGGGAAGTGCTGGAGTTTCATTAATTCCAGCAGGTTCTGGTCTTAATAAGGTTCAAGAGCTTAGTGAAAAGGAAAGAAATATATTTTTAAGTAAGCTTTCAGAATTAGATAATTTTGATTATATATTAATTGATACTGGAGCAGGCGTCAGCAGAGATATATTATCATTCATATCTGCATCTGAGGATCTTATTATAATTACAACACCAGAGCCGACATCACTTACTGATGCTTATAGTCTTATAAAAGCAGCTGATTATTTTAAACTTAAGGATAGAGCAAAAGTAATAGTTAATAAAGCTTTTGGAAAAGAAGAGGGCTTTGAAACATTCAGCAGATTAAACAGAGCAGTAACTAAGTTTTTGGAGATAAAAGTGGAGTATCTTGGATATATATTAGATGATAAAAAGGTTGTAAAGGGGGTAAGAGTGCAGAAACCATTTGTCACTCTTTATCCATCCTGCGATGCAGCTAAGAATATAGAAGATATTGCAATAAAAATCATAGGACAAGACCCTATAAGCATGAATGGTGCAAAAGGATTATTTAAAAAATTATTTAATTTATTTTCATAGGGAGATTATTTAATGGAAAATTTAAAACTTAATATTAACGAAAGAGTAGAAGTATTATTTAATGAGAAAGAGTATAAGAGCCTTATATTAAATACAAC
>JBJEJM010000139.1:8807-14089 GCA_051878075.1 Clostridium sp.
TGAATCACCTTATATTCAAGCAAAGATGATAGACTTAAGTGGAAGTGGGGCAAGGCTTGAAATAAGTGAAAAAGTTAAAATAAAAGATATTTTATTAATTAAGATGAAAATAAAGAATTCAGATATTGTATTAAAAGGTGAAATTGTACGTATAGAAATAGGCAGTGATGGTAAGAAAAGATGTGGTATAAAATTTATAGATATTACACAGACACAAACTGATAAAATTATAGAAGAATTATTTTTAGTTATGAGAAAACAAAGGGAATTGACATAATACGAAAAATACATATGTATTAGAGAATTGATGTTGAAAGGGGTAATTATTTGTGAATACAGTGAGAGCAGTTGATGGGAAAGAACAGATTATTGAGGAATATATTTCATTGGTTAAGTATATTGCTTCCAGAGTTATGTTTGGAAAAAATAAGTATATGGAATATGAGGATTTAGTCAGTTATGGAATGATAGGTCTTATGGATGCTATCAATAAATATGACAGCAGTAAAGGAATGAAGTTCTCTTCATATGCGTCAATAAGAATAAAGGGAGCTATGATTGATGAACTTAGAAAGAACAGACCTATATCAAAAGGTGCTATGGACAAGTTAAACAAATATAATAAGGCAATAGAAGAATTACAAAGCCATTTGTTAAGAGAACCTACTAACATTGAAATAGCAGATTATTTAGGAATTACTATGAATGAGGTAGCTGAAATAGAAAATTATATAAATTACATATCTATGGTTTCACTTGAGAGTGTTATTTTTTCAGATGATGAAGATATAAATCTAATGGGCATAATAGAAGATAAAACAAGTCCAAGCCCAGATTCATATTTAGAAAATAAGGAGAAGCTTGAGATATTAACTAAAGCTATTGAACTTTTAAAAGAAAAGGATAGAATGATATTAAATTTATATTACTATGAAGGATTAACATTAAAAGAAATAGGCAAGGTTTTAGAAGTATCAGAATCTAGGGTATGTCAATTACATAGCAGAGCAATTAGAAACTTGAGAGACTGCATGAAGAAACTTCATTACATAGATTAATTAAATTAGAGGTGTACAATGCCAATTATATTAATAATAGTAGGACTTTTTTTAATAGTTTATAGTTATATCGCTTTAAAAAAAGAAAGTACATATTTTGAAATAAAAGATATTAGCGAAAGAAAAGAAGAGAATAAATCATTTGGACAGGTACTTGAAAAAAACAAGGATGAACTAAATGATTATAAAATTGAACTTGGGTTATTTAGAAAAAATGTGGCAGAAAGTTTGACAGAGCTTCAAGAAGAAATATTAGAAATAAAAAAATATTTAAATATGGTAAAGAATGATGAAAATCTATACGAAAATGAAATAGAAGAAGAAAATTTAAATATTGATGATGACAATAAAGGTGTAATATCTGAAATAAATTTTAATAGAAAGCATAATAATTCAAAGATATCAGATAGCAAAAAGACTGAATCTATTAAAAATCTTTTAGAGCAAGGATTAAGTGACGATGAAATATGTCTGAAATTATCTATAAGCAAGGGGGAAGTACTATTAGTAAAAGATTTATTCAAAAAATAAAAGCAGATATTTCCTTTTTTATGGATAAGAAGATTTTGCTTGGTGTCGGCATTGGATTGATTATAGGTGTTATATGTATGCTGACATATAAGAGTAGTATAGCTTTATCTGATAGTGAAATTGAAAAAAAAGCAAGAGATATGGGTATGATTTATAAAAGCGAGCAAAAGTCGTTTTTCAGTGAAGAAGGAGAGTAGGAGAAAGTATGATTAGAGGATTTTATAATTCAGTATCTGGGTTAATAACGTTACAAAATGAAGAAGAAACTATTACTAATAACATATCTAATTTGAATAATAATGGTTATAAAAAACGTGCATTAACAAAAGAAAGTTTTGAAGATGTTATGATTTCTAATAGGCAGAAACTTTCTGGAGATAAATATGTAAGAACAAATATTGGAACTATGAATCTAGGAGTTAAGACTTCTGATGTTGAAACAGTTTTTACTCAGGGTTCATTTAAAGCCACTGATAGTATGACTGATTTTGCAATAGATGGAAGAGGGTTTTTCGTAGCAAGAACTGCAAATGGACGTGAAGTATATACTAGAGATGGTAATTTTAAAGTAAATCAGCAGGGATATTTAATTACTAATGATGGATGCCAAGTAATGGGGGTTAATAATACAACAGGTGCAAGGGAGCCGATTTATGTCGGAAATATGAATTTCACTCTTGATAGTGATAATAATATAAATATTGAAGGAACAGGCTCAACACATAAATTAATGACTGTAGATTTTGCTGATGATGATTATAAGTCACTAGAACCATTAGGCGATAATTATGTTACTACAGCAAATCCTATATATAATGCAAGGGTTAATGTTGTGCAGAATGTACTTGAAACTTCCAATGTCGATGCAACAGATGAACTTATTAAGCTTATGCAGGTAAAAAGGCAATTTGAAACAAACCAAAAATTTGTAAAGATGCAGGATGAGACAATGGAAAAAGCAGCAAGCGAAATTGGAAGAGTTTAAAATGTAAAATGGAGGTAGTGAGAGTTTATGTTTAATATATTTGCAACTGGAAAAAGTGGAATGACATCATATCAAGAAAAGATAGATTATCTTTCAAATGACTTAGTTAACAGTTCAACAACAGGATATAAAAGTTCAGATGTAGGATTCAAGGATTTGTTAAGTGAATCATTAGATAGAAAAGGTAATCCTATAGTTAATAAAAATGCAGTAAATGGAACTGGTGTTAGAGTTGGTATTAATTATAGTAATAATAAGCAGGGAAATCTGCAGAATACAGGCTTAAATACTGATCTTGCTATCGATGGTAAAGGTTATTTTGCATTACAGCAGCCAGATGGTACAATAGCATATACAAGGGATGGTAATTTTAAGGTTGATTCAAATGGAACTTTAGTAACTTCTACAGGAGTAAAAGTTTATGTACAGTATGAACCAGGATTTTCAGAAGGCGATCCAGCATTAAATAGTGAGAATATGTCTATTGATTCAAATGGCGGCATAACAATGAACATTGATGGTAATAATGTACTAGTGGCTAGTATACCAGTTTTTACAGCTACAGGAGATAAAGCATTTATACCTATAGGAAATAATACATTTGTACCAAATGATGATGCACAAATTGTTCTTAGTGATGATTTTGATATAAGACAAGGATATCTAGAAGGTTCAAATGTGGATATATCAGAAGTATTTTCTGATCTTATAATAAATCAAAGGGCTTTCCAAATGAGTTCAAAAGCAGTAACAACTGCAGACGATATTTGGAGTATGATAAATAATATGAGGTAATAATTAGTTGAAAATTATTGATTAAAAATAAAGGTAAAATTTTATGGTTATTTCTAAAAATATGTATATAAAGATATTTATAAGGAATATTAGTTATAACTTTCAATTATTAATTACTGATTTTCAACTGTTTAGGAGTGCTATGACGTAAGTCATAGCTTTTATATTGTAAATTACTGTCCAAATTAATCTTTACAATAAAGATTAATACAAGTAAAATAAATATTGTATGAAATATGTAAAATGAAATTTGAGGAGGAAGTATTGTGGAAAATTTAGTTTATGTAACTGGACATAAGAATCCAGATTCAGACTCTATATGTGCAGCATATGGATATGCAGCATTTAAAAATTTAACTAGTGACCTTCCAGCAGTACCAGTTAGATTAGGTAATGTAAATAGAGAAACACAATTTATTTTAGATTATTTTGGAGTTGAAGCACCAAAATTATTAGAAACAGTTAAGCTAAAAGTTGAAGATTTAGATATAGACACAATAGCATCAATAAAACCAAGCCTTTCATTAAGAAATGCATGGTATTTAATGAGAGATAATCACATTAAATCTCTTCCAGTAGTTGATGAAAATGAAAGATTAGTTGGAATACTTTCTATTTCAAATTTAACATCTTCTTTTATGGATATTGAAAAAAGTGATATATTAGCACAAAGTAACACTCCTATAGAAAATATAGTAGAAACACTTAATGCTACACCTTTATACATAAATGAAGAATGTAAGACTTTCAGAGGTAAAATAGCTGTAACTGCAATGTTACCTAACAGTTTAAAAGAAATAATCCAAGCAGGTGATATTGCTATAGTTGGAGATAGATCTGATGTTCAAGAAGCATTAATAGATATAAATGCATCATTAGTTATAATAACAGGATCTCATACTTTAAGTAATGAATTATTAAATGAAGCAAAGAATAAGGGAATAACTGTAATAAGTACTCCATATGATTCGTTTACAGCTTCAAGATTATTACTTCAAAGTATACCAGTAGGATATGTAATGGCTACTGAGAACTTAATTTCATTCTCTAAGGATGAACTAGTTGACGACATTAAGGATGTTATGGCAGAAACTAGATACAACAGTTATCCTGTACTTGATAACGAAGGAAAAGTAATAGGAACAGTATCAAGATATCACTTAATTTCAAAACATAAGAAAAAGGTTATTCAAGTTGATCATAATGAAAGAGGTCAATCAGTTGATGGATTAAATGAAGCAGAAGTTCTTGAAATAATCGATCACCACAGAGTAGCAGATATTCAAACAAATAATCCAATATATTTTAGAAACGAACCAATCGGAAGCAGCTCAAGTATAGTTGCTAAATGTTATTTCGAAAAAGGAATAACTCCTACAAGAGAAGTTGCAGGATTATTATGTGGAGCTATAATTTCAGATACATTATTGTTCAAGAGCCCAACTTGCACAGAACAAGATAAAGAAATATGTGTTAAATTAGCTGAAATTGCTGGTATATCAAATCTTGATGAATTTGGTAAAGAAATGCTTAAAGCAGGAACTTCATTAAAAGGAAAGACTGTATCAGAAATATTCTACCAAGATTTCAAACCATTCCATATGGGTGAAAAAACAGTTGGTGTAGCACAAGTTAACACTATGGATATTGATGGATTTATGCCATTAAAAGATGAAATGTTAGCTTATATGGCTTCAGAAGCTAAATCTAAGGGATATGATGTAGTTATGTTATTATTAACAGATATCTTAACAGAAGGTTCACAAGTTCTAGTAGCAGGTGAAAGACCTGATTACGTTGAAAAGACATTTAATGTTGAATTAGAAGATTCAATGGCATTTTTACCAGGAGTATTATCAAGAAAGAAACAAGTAGTACCACCATTAACTGCTGTTGTTAATTCAATGAAATAA
>JBJEJM010000139.1:14189-18572 GCA_051878075.1 Clostridium sp.
GGGAATAACTTTTGTTATGAAAAATATATATAGAATATAGAGTTCTATATAGGGAGGAAAAAAAGTGATACAGGAAAAGGAGCTGACCAAAGGTCTTACTACAAAAGAGGCAGAAAAGAGAATTGAAAACTTTGGTCTGAATGAATTAGAACACAAGAGTAAAGCATCAGCAGTTAAAATATTTTTATCTCAGTTTAATGATTTTATGGTATGGGTTTTAATTGCAGCTACTATTATTTCTGGAATAATTGGTGATACAGCAGATGCTATAACAATTCTTATTATAGTTGTTATAAACGCAATACTTGGATTTGTTCAGGAATTTAGGACAGAAAAATCACTAGAAGCTTTGAAAGAATTAGCAGCTCCAACATGCAAAGTTCTTCGAGATTCAAATATAAAAATAATTAATTCTATTTATCTTACAATTGGTGATATTGTAATTCTCGAAGCAGGAGACAGAATACCAGCAGATGGCTTTTTTGTTGAGAGTTCTGGAATTGTAGTTGATGAGTCGCTGCTTACAGGAGAATCAGTTGGTGTAAATAAAGATGCCGGCAGTAAAAGCAGTAATAGTGGATTTATGGGAACTACGATTGTAAAGGGAAAAGGAATATTTAAAGTAAGTTCAATTGGTATGAAGACTGAAATGGGTAAGATTGCTGATTTGATTCAAAATATTGATGAAGAAAAATCACCTTTAAACCAAAAATTGGAGTCTTTAGGAAAAGTTTTAGTAGTACTTTGCTTAATTATATGTGCAGCCGTTACAATAATGGGAATAATAAGAGGAAATGATATAACTGAAATGTTTCTTCTTGGAGTAAGCCTTGCAGTTGCAGCAATTCCTGAAGGCCTTGCAGCAATAGTTACAGTAGCACTTGCGCTTGGAGTTTCAAGAATGCTTAAAAGAAATGCACTTGTCAGAAAACTTCCCGCAGTTGAAACTTTGGGATGTACATCTGTAATTTGTTCTGATAAAACAGGAACTCTAACTCAAAATAAAATGACAGTTAAGGAAGTTTATATTAATGGAAGAATATATGAACTTGATAAGGAAGAATTAAGTGACTGTTTGAAATTTGAGAAGGCCATGATATATTGCAACGATTGTAATTATGATTTTAATAAAAAGAAAATGAGTGAAGCTCTTCATGGAGATCCAACAGAAACTGCACTTATTAATATGTTTTTTAAAGATCCAGATAAGCTTAAGGAATTTGTGGAGAGAGCAAAAAGATTATTTGATATTCCATTTGATTCAACTCGAAAGATGATGTCTGTAATTGTCAAAGAAGGAGGAAAAGATACCTGTTATGTAAAAGGAGCTCCAGAAAGAGTTATTGAAAGATGTGATTACATTTTAGAAAATGGCAAGGTAAAACCATTAACATATCAGAAAAAAAAACAAGTTGCTGAATTTATTACAGCTATGTCTTCAAGGGCATTAAGATGTATAGCTGCTGCTTATAAAGAAGAAAATTTATCTAAGAACAGCAGACTTGAAGAGCATTTAATATTTATTGGAGTAGCAGGAAGTATTGATCCACCAAGAGATGAGGCAAGAGATTCTGTTTTAAAATGTAAGCTTGCAGGAATCAAACCAGTTATGATAACAGGAGATCATCAGAATACAGCACTTGCAATAGCTAAGTCTTTGAATATATGTAATACTGAGGGTCAGGTAATGACTGGAGATGAAATAGAAGCAATAAATGATTCAGAACTTGAAAAGAAAGTTAAGAAAGTTAGAGTATTTGCAAGGGTTTCTCCCAGCCATAAGTTAAGAATTGTAAGAGCATTTAAGAAGAATGGAAATATTGTTGCAATGACTGGAGATGGAGTCAATGATGCACCAGCAATAAAAGAAGCAGATATTGGTGTTGCAATGGGCATATCAGGAACAGATGTAACAAAGGAAGCATCATCTATGATTCTTATGGATGATAACTTTTCGACTATAGTTGCAGCTGTAGAAGAAGGAAGAATAATATATGATAATATAAGAAAATTTATAAGATACTTATTATCATGTAATTTAGGCGAAGTACTAACAATGTTTCTTGCTACTGTATTTTATTTACCCAATCCACTAAGTCCAATACAGATACTTCTTGTTAACCTTGCAACAGATGGACTTCCAGCAATTGCACTTGGTGTTGATCCAGCTGAAAGTGATATTATGAGGCAGCAGCCAAGAGATAAAACTGAGAGCATATTTGCAAGAGGATTAGTTGAAAAAATAATAGTAAGAGGATCTCTTATAGGATTGTGTACATTATTATCATTTATGGTAGGAAGATATTATAGAATGGATCTTGATACATGCAGAACGCTGGCATTATGTACACTTGTAATGTCACAGTTAATACATGTATTTGAATGTCGTTCAGAAAGACACTCTATATTTGAGATAAAATTGTTTACGAATCCATATCTTGTTGGAGCTGTACTTATTTCTGTATTATTAATATGTATGGTTCTTTATATACCATTTTTACAGAGCATATTCCATACTGTAGCTTTATCAATAAATCAATGGCTTATAGTTATGTTTTTTTCTGGAATAATTGCTTTAATAAATAGCATTTATTTATTAATTAAAGCAAAATAATAAAAAACCAGCTGAAAATGCTGGTTTTTTATTTAAATAACAGCTGCTGTTTAAAAATTATCTTCTCATCATATTCATAGATTGCTGACGAGATTTCTTTAGCTGGCTGTGATCAATAGGAATTAAATCTTTTTTAGTTGTTAAGTTAAGAATATTCATGATTTGTACTTCTTGAGAATTTTCTTTCTTATTGTCTTTTTCACCATTTACGCCCATGACAATAACTTTATGACCTTGTTTAATATTTATAAACTCAGGCTTTTTAAACCATCTATTTTTTTTATACCAGCATTTAACTACTTTACGGCCAATTTCTGGTTTTATTATTAATTCAACCATAATTCTTTTAATTATAAAATAATCTTTCTCAACTACCTTTGCAGATAAAACAGTTCCAGATACACTTGTTATTCTGTCGCCGTATTTTTGCATGTAAGCATCTTGAAAGTAACTTCCAAATTTGCCAGTTAATTTATCTTTGAGACTCATACTCTAATTACTCCTTTGCAATATTAATATCAATAATACTGTTATTATATCATAGGTTAAGTCAGATTGGAAATTTAACAATATAATATTATGGAAATTTAAGTTCAATAATAATTTTAGACACAAATCTGTCACATGAATAGGATAGAATAATAAATAAGATATAATTAATATATTTAAGTTTTAGTATATTTTTATTTTAGATTTAAGCAATATAGTGCTGAAGAGGTATTTTTCTAAAATTATAAATTTAGATATTAAATATATGATATAATGGGAATATGCTAGGAAAGCATTTAAATGTGCTTATGATAGGGGAGATGGGGATGAATACTAATACTAAAAAAATATGTGATACTACAGTAAAAAATTATAGATATGCACTTAGTCATCTAAGATATGATGGAGATTATATAAATCATTTTTCGGCGCTTCTTAATGGACGTTATGGCAATAGTATACCAGATAAAGAAGTAAAGGAAGTACGAGGTTACATAAAGAATAATACGTCAAAGATGTCAGTATTTAGAGGTGATATTTTATATATAGTATCATTTTTGATATGCATGAATGATAGAGATAATATAGAGATATGTGATGATATATTAGAAACATTTGATTTATTAATAGATGAAGGTTTCAAAGAATGTGAACATTTAGTATTATCAGCATTTTCTATAGTAAAATATGTAGATAAAGAGAATAGAGCTGTTATAATAAATAGAACAAAACATATTTTCAATATAATGAAACAGAAATATGGAAATTTAACTAAAGAAGATGATTATTTATTGTGCACATTGCTAGCAGTCAATTGTTTAGAATTTGACAGCATGACAGATTATATGGATTTAATATTTAATTATATGCATAACTTAAAATTATTTTCTAATAATGGAGTTCAATGTCTTACAAATTCTATATTGTTAAATAATAATAAAGATACTCCTTCTCAAGTGTCAAAACTATTAGTATTATTGGAAAATAATGATTTAAAGATTGGATATCAATTTTTACATCTAATAGGAGTTATGGTAAATGATCAGGATATTGAAAAAAGTGTTGATAATATAAAAGAAGAAATTGCATATTTATGTGACGAAGAAAGTGAATACAATTTTTATATAGATAAAGATTTTAGAAATATGATAGCATTTGTAATTGAATTTACAAATGTTGATGATGTGAAACAAAAATATGTTGATGAATTATTAGCCTTTGGAACATATTCATTTCTTGTAAGTAAAAATCAAGGAATATTACATGAAGTATTAGCTTAA
>JBJEJM010000140.1:0-4053 GCA_051878075.1 Clostridium sp.
TAATATTATAAAAGTATAAAATGCATATATTTGTTAAACCATATAATAAATATATTTCTTTTTTAATTAATGACACATTGTATTAAAAACACTTCCCTTATCTCCCATGAAAACAATATATTTTCCATTTACTAAATCTACTTTATTATTTTTTGATACCAGACTGTAATTAATACATTCATAATTATCATTATAAACTGCAAATGCAGCTTTTTCAGGTACATCTATAGTTATCTGTTTATCATCAGATTTATCTATTTTAAACCATTTTGCATATCCATCAGAACCAATTTCTATACTTTTATTTTCTAATCCAAAATGATCTATATACTTAGAATTTATAGATATACTTGATTGTGATTTCATATATTCAATACCGTCTTTTTCGTAAAAATTTACATCTGCCATATCACGGCTTCCTGTGCATGGTATCTCCAAAAAAGTTTCTAAATCATCTTTTCCAACTATTTTAAAGATATCTACATAGCCTGAATTTTTTTCATCATAATTTACTACATAAATAAGAGCATTATTTATATACATCTGTGATTTATAATTTTCATTTAAGATTAAATATTCTGAACCATTACGCTTCTTCCAGGCTTCTTGTACGCTCTCAGGTGTATTTTGATTTTCACTTACCTTCTCCATTTGATAGTAATCTACAATATTTTCAGCAACTCCTGGTATGACTATATACTGTTTTACCCTCAAATAAACTTGTCCATTCTCTTCTTTAACCGGCTTTAATTTAATCGTATTATCCTCATTTGTGAAATATCCATCTGAAGTATAATTAAAAATTTCACCTGCTGATCCATCATTACCTGGAATACTATATTTCAATTTTCCATCCCTGCTTATATCAATGTCAGCAGATAAACTTCTTTCCATATAAAGACCAGAATAATTTATCATTTCTTCCGGCATTTCTGACTGCTTATAATCTTCAAATTTTTTGTCTGGAAGGATATTGTCTATTATTCCTTTATCTTTTAGGACATTTTTCAAAATATTTGTACCTAATAATTCATTATAGGTACTTGCACCTCCACTTGATAATACAGCTACTGTAATATTATATTTTGGGATAGTTATTACACTTCCATGATATATAAGTGTATCCCCGCCTTTACATAATGCCTGTATTCCATATCTGTTAAATTCAAATTCCTTAACATTGTCCCATCCAAGTCCAAATTCCATAAAGCCTTCGTTATTTTCTGGATATATTCCTTTTTCCGCTTCATTTTCCATCATAGACTTTCTTGATTTTTCAGATAGTGATGTAGAATTATCACCAAAAATCTGCATAAATCTGCATAAGTCTTCTGCTGTAGAATATATTCCACCAGCACCAATAATATTTACAGAATCTTTTAGCAGTTCCTCTCCATCTTGTGTATATGATTTTGATAACCTTTCTAAATCAAAATCATCTCTTGGAGTTTTTGTACTATCTAATCCTAATGGTTCTGTAAATTGTTCATGAATATAAGTTGTAAAGTCTTTTCCGCTAATTTTCTCTACTATCATCTGTGCAAGAGAAAAACCATCATTACAATAAACTGAAAATTCACCTGGTTCAGATTTCAATCTTTGATCTCTAAGTGAAGTAAGTAATTTTTTATAAGATGATTCATCATTATCATTAAATAAAAATGTATTGGAATATTCTGTTCCCATAAGTCCTGAAGAGTGATTAAGAAGCATTCTTACAGTTATCTTTTTATATCTAACATCATTCATTTTAAAATCTGGAAGATAATCAGTTACTGGTGAATCAAGCTCCACTTTTCCTTCATCTACAAGTTTCATAATAGATGCTGTAGTAAACATTTTGCTTATAGATCCTATTCCAAACATTGTATCATTATTTATTGACTCATTAGTCTTTTTACTGTAGACACCAGCATTATCAGAAAGTATCATATTCCCATTATCCATAACTGCATATTGAATTCCTGTTATGCCATACTCTTTTACAAATTTTTCTGCAATAGCATGTGCAGCTTCTTTTGTTGATAAATCTTTCAAATCAACAGTCTCAGCTTCACTGCTATTATCCTGACTATTTTCTGCATTCTGTACCTGACTTGCAGATTCTTTATCTTGTGCATATACATAATTATTGACCATATTAACATTTAGTAAAAATGTTGATAATAAAATTATAGTTACTAATCTTTTCTTCATCTTAAACTCTCCTTATATGATAATACTTATATTTTTATTATCTCTAACTTGTGATATTTAATTTTAGCCTCCATATTACCATATATTATATTTTATACCTCTTGATGTCAAATTATTTTAAACTTAGTTTATTATATGTTTACATTGTAATTCATTTTTTCTATTTATCTTTACATATTGTATATTCAAGAATTAAAAAGGTAAAAAACTAGAAATTTACTTTGACATAAAAGACTACTATCATTTAAACTAATAACATAACTGTATTAGAAAAATACTGTCTTTTTAGGAGGAAATTAATGAGCGTTTTACTTGTTAAAGATATGAACCATGGTTTTGGTGACAGAGCCATATTTGAAGATGTCTCTTTTAGATTATTAAAAGGAGAACACGTTGGACTTATTGGAGCTAATGGTGAAGGTAAATCAACGTTTATGAATATAGTTACAGGAAAACTTCAGCCAGATGAAGGTAAAGTAACATGGTCAAATAATGTAAGAGTTGGATACATGGATCAGCATGCTGCACTTACTAAAGGTCAAAGCATAAGAGAAGCTTTAAGAGGTGCTTTTAAATATCTCTTTGATCTTGAAGCAGAAATGAACTCTTTATATGAAAAAATGGGTGACTGCACTGAAGATGAGTTAAATAAAATGCTTGAAAGAACAGCAGTAATCCAAGATTTACTTGATAATAACGGATTTTATGTAATAGATCCAAAAGTTGAAGAAGTAGCAAAAGGTCTTGGTCTTTTAGATTTAGGTCTTGATAGAGATGTTGATGATTTATCTGGAGGTCAGAGAACAAAAATCCTTCTTGGAAAGCTTCTTCTTGAAAATCCAGACATACTGCTTCTTGACGAGCCTACTAACTACTTAGATGAAGAACATATTGAATGGCTTAAGAGATACCTGCAGTCATATGAAAATGCATTCATACTTATTTCACATGATATACCATTCTTAAATTCAGTAGTAAACTTAATATATCATGTTGAAGAAAGAAAGCTTACAAGATACGTTGGAGACTATAATGAATTCCAAAGAATCTATGCTGAAAATAAAAAGAAGCTTGAAGCTGCTTATGAAAAACAGCAGAAAGAAATTGCAAGACTTGAAGATTTCGTTGCCAGAAATAAAGCAAATGTAGCTACTGCTAACATGGCAAAATCAAGACAAAAGAAATTAGATAAAATGGAAAAGATCGAATTAATGGCTGAAAAACCAAAGCCTGAATTCAACTTTAAGATGGCAAGAACTTCTGGTAAAGTTATTTTTGAAACTAAGGATTTAGTTATTGGATATACATCACCTCTTACTAAACCATTAAATATTTCTATGGAAAGAGGTCAGAAAGTAGCTTTAGTTGGAGCAAATGGTCTTGGAAAATCTACATTATTAAAGAGCCTTCTTGGAATAGTTAAGCCTTTAAGCGGTGAAGTTCATCTTGGAGATTATCAGCATATAGGATACTTCGAACAGGAAGACAGAACTGATAATTCAAATACATGTATTGAAGAAGTATGGCAGGAATTCCCTGGATATACTCAATATCAAGTAAGAGCAGCCCTTGCTAAATGCGGATTAACTACAAAACAGCTTGAATCTCAAATAAGAGTATTATCAGGAGGAGAAGCTGCAAAGGTAAGATTATGTAAAATCTTAAATAATGAAACTAATATACTTATCCTTGACGAGCCTACTAACCACCTTGATGTAGACGCTAAGGATGAATTAAAGAGAGCTTTAAAAGAATATAAAGGAACTATTCTTTTAGTATCCCATGAACCTGATTTTTACAGAGATGTTGTAACTGATATCTGGAATTGTGAAGACTGGACTACTAAAATAGTATAAT
>JBJEJM010000141.1:0-4047 GCA_051878075.1 Clostridium sp.
TATGCAACACAAAATCTATTAATACAATCATCGACAAGCCTTATTGCTCAAGCCAATAATATACCACAAGATGCCCTTCAGATTATAGGAAATATTCCAAGAGGATAATGATACGGTAATTATGAAGAATGATTAAAAAAATGAGATTTTAAATAATCTCATTTTTTAAATTAGAAATATATGGTAAACGATTACTTATAGAGCCTATAAAGAGTAGATAAGATGTTTTTTTTATAAATTAAACATTAAATTTGGTTCTATACAATTAATAGACATATTAAAGTAAAAAATACACAAAATTACATGGAAAAAAGTAAAAAAATAGTATATAATTATCATAGTAGTTAAAATAGAGAAAATAAAAGGATATAATGGAATTAAAATAGTTCATTAGCAAAAAAAATAAGATATAACTAGATATGTGGATATTTTTGGAAATGAGTGTTATATTAATTAGATAAGTTCTTTTTATATATGTTCTTTTATAATCTTATTTATTTATGAAACATACATAATATTTATAATTAATTCTTATAAATTACTATAAAGAATGCAAAAAGTGTTATATAATGTAGAAAAATAAAATATATTTAGCACTTTTATAGAAATACATGATATAATGCTTAATATATGTGATTGTAATAAAGATAATCTTGTGTAACTTTTTGTAATACTATAAATATAATGTAAAAATTATTTTATAAAGTTGTAAAAAGAAGCATAAATTACTTAAAAAAATATGGCATAATTTATAGGATTATCTTATAATTAAATACAAGTAGTTTTGAAATGACATAATATAAAAAAATTTAACAGTAAACATTGTAAGGGGAAGTGAATTTATGAAAATACAATCGGGTAGTAGCGAAAATACTTATGATTTGCTTAAATCAGGGTTAAAAGCATCAAATTTAAGAGCAAAAACTATTGCTAATAATATGTCAAATATAAACACTAAAAACTATAAAAGATTTAATGTGGTATTTGAAGAAAATTTAAAAAAAAATTCAGATTCTGATTTTGAATTAAGAACAACAAATGCTGACCATTATACAGCTGAATCATCAAATTTAAAGAGAACTAAAGATAAGCATTTATCAGATAATATAAATACATATGGAAACAATATTAAAATCAAGCAAGACAATAGTACAAGCATGAGAACTGATGGGAATAATGTTGACTTGGAAGTAGAAAAAGTTAATCAAGCAGCAAATGCATTGAAATATAATGCTTTAATAACAAGCATTAATAATAAATTTAATGGGTTTAAAACTGTTATAAAATAAGGGGGTATTTAATCATGAATGCATTTACATCAATGCAGATCAGTGCAACTGGTCTGGCAGCTGAAAGGCTGAGAATGGATACAATAACTTCTAATATGGCAAATGCAAGGACAACAAGGAGTGCTGATGGCAGCGGGCCATATGTGAGGAGAGTGGCTGTATTTCAAGAAGCACTGGACGCTAATAAGGGAATGGCTGGAGTTAAAGCTGTTAAAATTGAAAAGGACAATTCACCTTTAAGAAAGGAGTATGATCCAACTCATCCAGATGCAGATGCAGACGGGTATGTAACTATGCCTAATGTTAATGTCTTAAATGAAATGGCTGACATGATGGTTGCTACAAGATCTTATGAAGCTAATGTTGATACACTTAATGGACTTAAGAGTATGTTTTCAAAGGCATTAGAAATAGGAAAATAGGGGGAATTTAAATTATGAGAATTGAAGAGAATTTTGCAAGGCAGGAAGCGCTATTTAATTTGAAATTTAATGGAATCAAAGAAGATAAGGCTCAATCTACAAATGATAATCCTTTTAGTAGTGCACTTAAGAAGGCAATGGATGGTACAAATGAAAAACTTATTGAATCAGATAATGCAACAAATGCATTTATTAAAGGTGATGATATAAGTATTGATGAAGTTATGATTAAAAATCAAGAAGCTAGTTTATGTCTTCAATTTTTAACACAAACTAGGGATAAACTTCTTGAAGGATATGACACATTATCAAAACTGCAATTGTAGTAGGGTAAGGAGAGCTAAATGATGGAAAAACTTTTGGGAAAAGTCAAGGAACTTTTTGAGAAGTTTAAATCTCAGAGTAAGAAGATTAAGATTGCGGTCATTGCATCTGTGGTAGCAGTAATAATAGCAATTGCAAGTGCAGTTGTTTATTCAACATCTAATAAATATGCAATTTTGTTTTCAAATCTTGATTCGGCAGATGCCAAGACAGTAGTTGATTATTTAACAACAGAAAAGATAGAAAATAAGGTGGATAGTACCAATAATACAATATGGGTACCAAAAACTCAGGTTGATAAACTTAAATTAGAATTAGCACCAGATCTTAAATCAGGAAGCATGGGCTATGAACTTATGGATGAACAAAGTTCATTTGGAAGCACTGATGAAGAATTCAAATTAAAAAAGAAAAGAATGCTTCAAGGTGAAATTGAAAAAACAATAAAGAGTTTACAACCTATAGAAAATGCAAAGGTCAATATCACAGAACCTGAAAGTTCAGTTTTTGTAAAAGACAAAACACAAGGTTCAGCAGCAGTTACAATTAAATTAAAAGAAGGAGCATCATTAACAGAAGATCAAGTTAAAGCAATAGTCTCAGTTGTATCTACAAGTATAGAAAATGTTCCAAAAGAAAATGTAACAATTATTGATCAATATTCTAATTTACTTACTAGAGATTTAAATGAAGAAGAAAATGGTCAGGCAAGTTCGGAAACTATTTCGAAACAGCATAAAGCAGAACAGGATTATGAGGAAAGACTTAAAAAAGAAATAGTTGCTTTATTAGAACCTATTGTTGGAAAAGGAAATGTAACAGCTAGTGTTAAAGCAAATCTTGACTTTGATGCTAAGCAGAACACACAAACAATAATTGATCCGAACAAAGTTATTGTCAGTCAGGAAACATTAAAAGAAATGAATAAAAATGGTGGAGATGATACTACATCAGAAAGCCCTGTAGACAATAATATGAGTAATGAAATTGTAGAAGACAATGACAATACAACTTCAACTAAAGAAGAACAGAAAACAAATTATGATTCTGGAAAAAGCGAAAGCAAGACAATTGAAGCACAAGGGAAAGTTGAGAGATTAACAGCCACTGTATACATAAATAAAGCAAATCTTACACAACAGGAAAAAGATGAATTCCAGAGTGGAGTTGCTAATGCTATAGGAATTAATGAAGCAAGAGGGGATCAAATAACTGTAAGTGGAATGGCATTTGATACAACAAGTGCAGATCAGGCTCAAGCTGCTATAAATGAAATGAATGAAGAAGCAGCTGCTAAGAAGAGAAACATAATGATGATAGTAGGTGGACTGATAGCAGCAATATTAATTGGAATAATTGCATTCTTCGTAATTAGAAATAGAAAGAGAAAAGAAGAAGAAGAGGAACAATTATTAGATACATTAATTGATGATACTATAATTCCTAAGGAACCAGAAACATTTGATCCAATAGAATTTGAGACTCAGACTGAAAAATCTCACTTAGAAAATGAGATTAAGAGATATGCTACAGAAAAACCAGAACAGGTAGTAGAGATAATCAAGTCTTGGTTAACTGAAAATGAGAGGTGATAGCTATGCCAAGAGAAGAACGTAAACTTACTGGTGTACAAAAAGCAGCAATATTATTTATTACTCTTGGACCAGAGGCATCATCTGGTATACTTAAAAAATTACCAGAGAATGACATACAAAAAATAACTTATGAAATTGCAAATATTACTTCTGTAACTTCAGAGCAGAGAGAAGAAATTTTAAATGAATTTTTGCAGATAAATAAAGCTAGAGATTACATAATTGAAGGCGGCATGGATTATGCTAAGCAGCTTTTATCAAAAGCATTGGGATCAGAAAGAGCTAGTGAAATATTGGATAAAGTATCAGAAGCAACATCACAATACAGACCTTTCTCGATTGCGAGAAAGGCTGATCCTAAACAGCTTCTTAATGTAATAACAGGGGAACAGCCACAGACTATAGCACTTATTTTGT
>JBJEJM010000142.1:0-4047 GCA_051878075.1 Clostridium sp.
CAGAATCTTTACTAATCCTGTAGGATAATTTAAAATAAATCAGAAATATGAAAAAAATATGGAGGTAAACAAATGAAAAAGTTTTTTAGAGAAAAAGTTATGGGATTAGCTGATATACTAGAAACTATAATTGGTATTCTTCTTGCTATAAGTATAGGAATATTAGTAATATATTTAATTAGTGATATAAGATTAATTGTTATAAATCATACAGATATAGAGGTATTTAATAATTATCTAGCATCAGCATTCAATCTTGTAATTGGAATAGAATTTATAAAGATGCTATGCAAACATACTCCTGAAACTGTAATAGAAGTTCTACTTTTTGCAATTGCCAGACAATTAATAGTTGAACATACATCAACATTGGAAACATTAATTGGTATATTTGCTATAAGTGTATTATTTGCTACAAGAAAGTACTTGTTTAACGCTTCTGATGAAGTAGATAAAACAATTTACAGAGGAAATGAGATGGTAAAGAGAATAAATTTATTAGAGCATATTGATATTCCACACCAAAAAGATGATACTTTAGAAGATGTTATATTAAGAGAAGTAGATGAAAGAGGTCTTGAAGCTGGAACAGGGGTATGTATATATTATCCAGGATTTGCATTAAGAATAGCAAAAATAAATAATCATGTAATTACAAGAGTTGAAGTAATACGTTCTATAAAGACAAAATAATAAATTTATTAATATTTATTTGGAAAATTTTAATGAGTTTAAGGCATAGAGATGAATTGCCTGAAGTAAAAGCTGCTATCAAAAATAACGTTGACAGTAGCTTTTTTATTTACTATTATACAACTAAGCGGCAATTTTAAGAATGAAATCTTTATAATGAAATTGATATAAAAGCGCAGTATAAATAGATTTAGAATGTTAAAACAGGAAGGAGAGGACAGAATTATGAAAAGTGATCATACTACAAAGGGATTAATAGTATCAGCTGCATGGGAGCTTTTTTATAAAAAAGGATATGATAATACAACAGTAGATGAAATAATAGAACGTTCTCATACTTCAAAAGGAGCTTTTTATCATTATTTTAAAGGAAAAGATTCACTTCTAAGTTCTCTTTCGTATTTATTTGATGAAAAGTATGAAATGCTTATAAAGCAGATTGATGAAAATATGAATAGTTTTGATAAACTAATGTATTTGAATAGGGAATTATTCCGTATGATAGAAGAAAGTGTCCCAATAGAATTATTAGCGTCTCTTTATTCATCACAGCTTATTACTAGTGGAGAAAAGCATCTTCTTGATGAAAACAGGACATATTATATACTTCTAAAAAAAATTATAGAAGAGGGTCAGAAGAGAGGGGAAATAAAAAGAGATACTCCATCTGAAGAAATAATGAAATTATATGCATTATGTGAGAGGGGATTAATATATGACTGGTGCATAAGCAAGGGGAATTATTCACTATACAAGTATAGTGGAAAACTTATGCCAATGTTTTTAAAGGAGTATAAAGTTAAATAATAAAATGTGCATAGAAGCATAAAATAATATTGATTATATATATTAAATTGAGCAGAGATATTCTTAGAGAGTATCTCTGCTTTTTATTTTATACAGATTAATCATTTATTAGCTGATCATGAACTAAATTAATTGATTAGTGGTTATATAATTACAATTATTTATGAATATTATTTAAATATTTATCAAAAAATAAGATTATTGACATACTAAAAAATAGTTGATATTATATAAACCATACTAAAAAGATAGGAATTATAATGAACAAAGGAGAAGATAATGAATAGCACATTTTTTACTGATTTTATTATGATAACCAGTTTTATGCCAATAGTGTTCATAGCTTTACTGGTAGGTTTATTTTTTGTAATAAGACAAATGGAAAAGAAAAAAATAAAGTTTTCTAAACGTATGATTGCAGCTACTATATTAGGATTAATCCTTGGACTAGTAATACAAGCTGTTGCAAAATTCCCAGAAGATATTGAATCAGTTATATGGATAAAAGAGACAACTAAATGGTATGGTCTTGTTGGATATGGCTTTATGGACCTGTTAAAAATGCTTGTTGTACCTTTGATATTTTTATCAATAATCAGAGTTATAATAAATATGAAAGCAGATCAGAATTTAGGAAAGCTTACATCTAGAACAATATTAATACTGCTTAGTACTACTGCTGTTTCTGCAATAATAGGGATAATAGTGGGTAATTTATTTAAACTTGGTGTTGGTGAAGCAGCTGTGCAGACACAGAGTGAAATGAAAGAAATAGGTTCAATGGTAGATACACTTAGAGGACTTCTTCCTTCAAATCCTGTGAAGGCAATGGCAGATGCCAATGTAGTTGGAGTAGTTATTTTTGCAGGCTTTATAGGTATTGCAATCAAGAGATTGACAAAGAAATATTATGACACAGTAAAACCTGCAATAGACTTAGTTGAAGCAGGATATAAGATAATAACAAGTGTTGCAATGACAGTAATAAAATTTATGCCATATGCAGTAATAGCACTTCTTGCAAATACTATTGCAGGAAGAGGGATAAGTGCAATTATAAGTGTTGGTAAGTTTATTTTAGCTGCATATGTCAGCATAGCCATAGTATTCATTATTCATATGATTATCATATCATTAAATGGATTAAATCCATTTAAATATGTAAAAAATGTTTCTGAGGCGTTAATATTAGCATTTACATCACGTTCAAGTCTTGGAACTCTTCCTGTAACAATTGAATCTTTAACAGAAAAAGCAGGTGTAGATAATGGAATTTCAAGTTTTGTAGGAAGTCTTGGTTCTAATATGGGGATGAACGGATGTGCTGCAGTTTATCCAGCTTTAATGGCAGTTACTTTAGCAAATATGTCAGGTACACCTATGGATTTAAGTTTCTATGGAATGCTTCTTGTTATAATAATAATAAGTTCTCTTGGAATAGCAGGTCTTCCTGGAACGGCTACAATGGCAGTATCAGTAGTTATTTCTGGAATGGGCATGGGAGCATATTTCCCACTTGCAGGAGGAATACTTGCTGTAGATCCTATACTAGATATGGGACGTACAATGCTTAATGTAAATGGTACTATGGTAACAGCTGTTACTGTAGCAAATACTATGAATTCTATAGACAAATCAAAATATAATGCATAAAAAATGAACTGTACACTAAGAAATTAGAGTACAGTTCATTTTTTAATATAAAAATCAATTTATTGTTTACATAATTTTAACTATTTCGTCAATAGCTTTATTTATTGTAAACATTTGTGGTAAAATATAAGGGAAAAGGTAATAAAAACAATGATAGGGGCAACCCTGCATTAATTAAGAGGGGGAGTATATATGAAAAAATCAATGGCCAGATTAGTTGGATCTGCAATGGCATTAACTGTATTGTTTACAGCAGCATCAGCATTTGGCATGGATGTAAGCACTGTAGAAGCTCATGCATCTAATAAAAATGACAACAATGATCTTACAAAATTAAAACTAAAGTCATCTGGAGGAAGCAGCATTACTTTATATGATGATGATGATTATAAGAGTAAGAATAAAGTAGATAGTGATGAAGTAGAACCAGATACAAAATATTATGCAAAAACATCTTCATCTAAGATAAAAGTTGATGTAGATGGAGTAGATGATGACTGTGTAAGACTTTTTGTAAGCGAAAAAAGTTCAGCAAAAGGTGTGAAGGTTGGTAAGAGTGCTAGTTTATCATCAGGAACTAATAAAGTTACAGTAAGGGTATATAATAGTGATCCAGGAAGTAACGTAAAATATAAAGAAGATGATGATGTATCAAGTGATTATACTATCAGAGTAAAATATACAGGACATGATAGAGACGATGATGATGACGATGACGATGATGACGATGATGATTATGATGATATTTATTTAAAAAGTATTACATTAAGTGATGGAAACATAGATTTTTCTAAAAGAACAAATAAATATGATATTCATGTTGATTCATCAGTAGATGAGATAACTATAAAAGCAAAACCAGAAGATGATGATTATACAGTAACCATTGATGGT
>JBJEJM010000143.1:0-2644 GCA_051878075.1 Clostridium sp.
AGTTCCTTTTGTCTTTTTGCATTAACTGCCATATGAATATCCCCCTAAAACACACTTTTTAATTGAAATATCTAAATATCAAAGAATATTAAAAAATTTTATATGTAATATAATCAATTCTTAATAAAAGCTATTTTAATATTTTTAGACTATATATATATTAGCAAATTATGTATTTTAATCAAATAGTTTTAATTTATGATATTCATAATCTTTTACTTATATGTATATGGAAATTATTCTTTATTAATCATACTTTAGAAATTATTAGAAAATATTATATGTATATTTATAAAAACTTTAATAATATTTAAGCTTTTTATGTTTTTATTAATATAGATGACATACATCTGACACAAAAAATATCTATAATAAAACATGTAAAGTAATTAATATTTACCCCTTTATTAAATATTAATAGCCATTTTGACCACTAAATGGTTATCCCAGATGTGAATTCCCCTAAATTTGCATCTGGGATTTTAATTTTTAAAGTTAAAACAACTTAACGTTAATAAACTGTTAACTTATCACCTTAGTATAGTTTTTGTATTATTAGGAAAAACTCTATATATGGATTAATAAAAAATAAAAGGTATGGTGATTTTATGAGAGTACCAAAACATATTGGAATAATCCCTGATGGCAACCGCAGATGGGCTTTATCAAATAATATGACAAAAGATATGGGATATAGCTATGGTATTGAACCTGGTCTTCAAGTCTTTAAATTATGCCAGAAGGAAAATATCGAAGAGGTTACATTTTATGGTTTTACTGTTGATAATACAAAAAGACCATCTAAGCAGAAAGAATCTTTTACCAAAGCTTGTGTAGAATCTGTTCAGCTTTTAACAAAGGAAGATTGTGAAATTTTAGTTTTAGGAAATACAAATTCATCATGTTTTCCAAAAGAATTACTTCAGTATACTGAAAGACGAGTGTTTGGCAAAGGTGGAATAAAAGTAAATTTTTTAATAAACTATGGATGGGAATGGGATTTGAATCTTTTGAAAAATGCTGCTCTCCCTAAAAACGGTATAGTACCATATATACATTCAAAGGATATTTCAAGGATACAGTTAATAATCCGATGGGGAGGACGTAGAAGATTAAGTGGATTTCTACCTGCTCAGTCTGTTTATTCTGATTTTTATGTTATTGATAATTTATGGCCTTCTTTTAAAGAAGAAGATTTCTATGAAGCATTATCATGGTATGACCAACAGGATGTCACACTTGGCGGCTGATAAATGTCTGAATATGACATATTAAAAATAGTCATTACTTACAATATTCATGATATAATTATTTTAACAAAAGTAATGTAAGGACTGATTTCAATGCTTAAGATTACACTTATATATTTAATAATAATTAACTTCATAGGATTTTTAATTATGTTTATTGATAAGAATCGTGCTATACACCATGAATGGCGAATATCAGAAAAGAATTTATTATTGATTTCTTTGATAGGAGGTTCTGTAGGTATGTTTACTGGTATGCATATATTCAAGCATAAGACGAAACATCTAAAGTTTACTCTTGGAGTCCCATTCATATTTATTCTTCAAATAATAACAGCTGTATACATTCTTTAATAATGTACACAGCTGTTGTTATTTTATAAATTATTAAGGTCATAAGGAGTATTTTGATAAACGCAGTAATTAAGCCAGTTTCCAAAAACTATATTTGCGCTTCCTCTCCATGTATGACTTGGTTTTTCATTTGGATTATTATTCTTAAAGTAATTCTTAGGAATTGCTATTTCAATCCCTTTTTCTAAATCCCTGAAATATTCATCTTTAAGCGTATTTCTATCATATTCAAGATGTCCTGTTATATAAACCTTTCGTCTATCATGTGTTGCTACTATAAAGACCCCTGCTTCTTCTGATTCTGATAATATTTCAAGTTCTTTCACTTTTTCAATATCCTCTCTTCTGACTTCAGTATGTCTTGAATGAGGTGCATTAAATAAATCACTTAATCCTCTTGTTAAATCTGCTTTTTCATCATTTACCCAGTGCTGGAATACACCAAACATCTTTTCAGGAAGATCATATTTAGGTATATTATGATGATAATAAAGCCCCGCCTGTGCTCCCCAGCATATATGAAGAGTAGAAAATACATTTGTATTACTCCATTCCATAATGTGAGTAAGCTCATCCCAATAAGCTACATCTTCAAAATTCATTTTTTCTACTGGAGCACCTGTTATTATTAATCCATCAAATTTTTCATCTTTTATATCATCAAAATAATTATAAAATTTCTCCAAATGCTCTAAAGGAGTATTATGACCTGTATAGCTCTTTGTCTGAATTAATTTAATTTCAACCTGAATTGGTGTATTAGAAAGATATCTTAACAGCTGATTTTCTGTAACTATCTTCTTAGGCATTAAATTTAAAATTGCAATTTTAAGAGGTCTTATATCCTGAGTATCTGCCCTCTCATTATTCATTACAAATATATTATCATCGCTTAAAACTCTAAATGCTGGTAATTCCCTAGGAATTTTTATTGGCATTCTTAACTCCCCTTTCGTATATTATGCTTATTACTTTACTATATTATTTATCATTATATATCAAAGATTACTTTTATATCAAATTATTGTTGATAATTATAT
>JBJEJM010000143.1:2744-18428 GCA_051878075.1 Clostridium sp.
ACTCTATACATATATTAAGGGGGCATGTAGCATGGTATTACATCAAAATATTATAACAGCTTATATCGGCACTCGTACTAACAGTACCAGCAAGGGTATCTACAGATTAGATTTTAATAAGAGTTATAAAGATGTAGACAACTTAAATTTAGCCTATGAAGTAGAAGATCCTGCTTATCTTGCTATTGATACTGAACGCCACATTATTTATTCTACATGTAAAATGGATAATAAAGCTGGTGTTATATCTTTTAAATATTGGCGTGAACAAAATAAATTAAATTTAATAAACTATAATGTTCCTGAACAAAAACAGCCTTGTCATATAAGCATCTGCCAAAATAATCAGCTATTAATTTCATCGAACTGTTATGAAAACGAAATACTTGTTTATAATACACTTGAAGGAATAATTCTGAATTATCCCAACATAGGATATTCAGAAGAATTAAATTTATCTGCCGATTTAAAAGATAATACAAATTTCTACTTTTCAGTATTTACTTATGATAAAAAATATATAATTTCTACTCATCTTGGATTGGATAAGCTAGAGGTTTATGAATTGAATAATAATTCATTAATAAAAAAACCCGAATTAGATTTTGCGTTTCCTTTAGGAACTGGTCCAAAAAATATAGTTTATTTTAATTCTGAATTTATATACATACTAAGTAAATTGACATCTGAAATATTTACTTTTAAATATAATCCACTATCAAATTGTATTTTTGAAAACATACAAACTATAAATAGTCTTCCACCTGAATATACTGGTAATAAATCAGGTGCTGCTATAAGAATCCATCCAAATAAAAAATACCTTTATACATCTGATGCTGAAAATAATTCAATAAGTATATTTTTAATTAATTCTCTTGATGGTACATTAGAATTATTAAATATAATCGACTGTCACGGAGATTCTCCTAATGATTTTCAAATAGATCCTAGTGGGAATTACTTATTTGTTGCAAATGAAAAATCAAATAATATATCTATTTTTTCAATAATTCAATCAACTGGGAATTTAATATTCTTAAATTCATACGATATACCTTCTCCTACATGTATCGAATTTATTTAAAATTATATATGCTGAGTTGATTATATGAAATCAACTCAGCATATATAAAATAATATTTATGTATTTTTCCAATAAAATTTAATGCATATCATATACAATTTCTGTAATAACAATATGTAACTCTTCTAATAATGAAACTCTTTCACCTATTCTGGATTCCCTTGGTCCTTTTATTACTCTTACAATAGGACGTAAAGGAAAGCTTGGAACTGTTTCTTCAACTTTTGCTATTTCTTCTGTACTCAGCTTTACTATAGTTCCTTTTGGATATGGTATTATAATTCTGCAGAATATGTTTATCATATTGTAATCAAATAGTGTTCCTGCATTTGCCATTAAATATTCTAATACATCACTTGGAAACATGGCTCTTTTTCCAGGAAGATCTGTGGAAAGATTGTCATATGCATCTGCTATTCTTACAATTTTACTTATTTCAATTATGTTTTCACCACTAAGCCCATCTGGATATCCTAATCCGTCTGGTCTTTCATGATGCTGTAATACAACAAGTTTACTTAAACTATTAATATTATATGTAGCTGATAAATATCTATATCCCAGCCTTGGATGACTTCGTAACAATTCTTTTTCTTCTGGTGTAAACTCTTTTTTATCTGTTTCTACATCCATCAGCCTTTTGGGAAGCAATGATTTTCCTATATCATGTATTAATGCTCCAATGCATAATGCTTCAAGCTTTTTCTTTGAGAACTTCATTGCTATTCCCATGACTAAAGAAATAACTGCAACATTTACTGAATGAGAATAAATATAGTTTTTCATACTTCTTATATCAACTAGAGCTAAAACTACATCTTTATTGTCTAGTATATCATCTATTATATTCTCTGCCATTTTTCCTATATTATAAAAATAACTCTGTTCCTGCCATGTATACTCCTTCTCATTATTCCTGAATGGATCACCATTATTTAATCTTCCTATATTAGAAAAAGCCTCTTTTATAGTTATAATAGCTTTCTGTCTTATTTCCTGTTTAATAATATCTTCAATTTTTTCATTACTGTATTTATCAACTATATATATAGATAAAATATTTATTTCTTTAATTTTTGTTATAGTATTTTCTCTTAAAACTACTCCTTCTTTTAAAAGAAGTCTTCCATCTATATCATATATAGTCTTGCCCAATATTGTATTAGGTCTTACACTTTCAATTGGAACAAGCCTCATCTTCTCCATTACCCCCAGAATATTACAATTATAAATTTACCAGATTCCTGAGTATGGATTATATGTACAAGGTTTTCCCTTATAATATAATTCTTTCAAGATTATAATTTTCTAATTCATCAAAAAAATCAGGAAAACATTCATTATCTTCAACAATATTATCTATTTCAATTAATTCAACATCCATATTAACTGCTTCTCTCACGCACTAGCATATTATTTATTTATATATATATATATTATCATAATTGATCGTTCTTTCCAACTTAAGTACATGGTAGCCTTTTTAAACTAAGAGTTAACAATAAAAATAAATATTTATAGCTCTAAAAATTATTTCTATAAAAGCTCTGATAATCTATGATTAGATTATCAGAGCTTTATATAAATTTCAGTATTTTATTGTTAAAAATTAAATTCTTCTTCTAATATATTTTCCAAAGATTCATTAGTTTCATCATTGATATCATCATTACTCATATCAATTATTACACTTCTCTTTCTTGTTCTTGCAGATTTTCTTTTATTTTTTTCATCTAGAGAAATCTTTATTAATTTTATTGCTTCCACTGGTGTTTCACATCCACCTAATAATACTATATTGTCCTTATTGTTATATGTCATATATGTACTTTTATAAACTTCAAAACATTTTGCCACTTCATAAGGATCATATCCATCTTCTTTTAAATTTATTCCAAGATAATCACAATCATAGATATCCGGCTGAACAAATACACTGTTTTCAATAGCTAAATCAACTGCTGCTCTTGCATCTTTTACACCATCGTATAGCTTTAAAACAAGACCAGTTCCATCTGCTGTATTAATTCTAAAAGAATCCTCTGTATCAATATTTCCATCTGGATGAATTCCAATTATATTATAAGCAAGATCCAAACTTTCAATAAGTTCTCTATTAATTTCCTTATACGTGTTTCTTTTATTATTATCTACAAATTTTATATCATTTATCATATCAATTACACTATTAATATCATTCCAGCACTCAATTGTATTCTTAAATGCAAGCTCGTCCTCCCTTAAACTTGGAAGTATTGCAACTACATTTATCTTTGCAGCAGGTATTACGGCTCTTGCAATCTTTATGAAAGTTTTTATAGCCCCTGACCCTGTTCCTCCTGCCATTGTCGAAAAAACTACAAGAGTTTCTATTTGTGAATATTTTCTTAAAAGACTTCCAATACCATTAATATTATCATTAATCATTTCTCTCGATTTTGACCTATCTCTTCCTGATCCATCTGTGCCTGGATATAAATATACATTCTTATCCATAACAGCATTTTTTAATGGTTTAATATCCAATAAACTACTATTTAAAAATAATCCATTATACCTTTTGTTTTTGCTTAAAAGTCCATCGACTATATTCCCGGCACCTTGTCCTAAAGCAACTAATAACATTTTACTTTTTTCCATATTTTTCTCCTTAATTCCTCAATAACTATTTTTTAGTATATTTATTTTATGTTTTGTGATATTATCATTTTATAATATAATTCAATTATTTCAAAGAAATTTAGAGTATAAAATACAATATTAAGTAAATATTTAAAGGGGATTTAGAATTTATGAATACTAATTGCAACTTTATTGAGGTAAATAATGAAAATAATATCGAACTAAAAGCAAATAAAAGAGGTGATGTTCCTTATTATACATTAACGCAGGTAGCATCATTATTAAATGAAGATGAGCACCAAATACGTTATTATACTAATATTTTCAATGACATATTAAAAATTGAAATTTTAGATAAACACTTCATATATACTGAACATGATCTGGACAAGCTTGAATTTCTTATAAAATTAAAAAATAAAGGTATGTCTTTAAAGCAGATAACAGATTATTGTGATAAACTGCCATTAGATAAAAAAGATACTTTCACTAAAGAATCTTCAACAGCTTCAATAGATGACTTCATAAGACTATTAATTGAATCGCAATCAAAAGAAATTAATAAACTTCAGAACAACTTATTAAAGGAAATGGAATCATATATTGATATACGTTTCAATTTACTTACAGAGAAAATTATTGAGGAACAAAATAAACAAATTAATAATTTTGAAAAAACTATATCTGAGCAAATCAAAAACTTATTTGAAACAAAAGATGAATTAATGAATTCATATAAAGATAACTCTGAATATTTTACTGAATACACAAATATGATTGATAAAAAGAGTGAATTTATAAAAACAGATATAATCGAAACACTTGAATCACTTGCACATGAATTAAAAAACAATAGAATTTCTTCTAACGAAATTCTTTTAACAGAAATACGAAAAATAAAAGATATAATCTATAAATCTTATTGTGTTGAACAGGAATTAGAAAAAGATACTCGTAATCTAAGCATACTGAAAAAGCTATTTGCATTAAAATAATATTGTATATAAAAAATAAAAATAAGCGCTGCCTAAAATGGTAACGCTTATTTTTATTTTTTATAATATTGCTTTTTGATTCCCTATTAAATAATATAAAATTTTATCTTTATATATTTAAATTAAGCATTCAAAATAAATTTTTCAACTACATGTGCTATTCCATCTTCATCATTAGAAAGTGTTATATAATCAGCAGCTTCCTTTACATCATCAGTAGCATTTTTCATGGCTACTCCTAGTCCAGCATATTTTATCATGGATAAGTCATTTCCTGCATCTCCGCATGCAATAATTTCATCCTGAGCAATCCCTAGATATTCACCTAATTTTTTTAATCCTTTTCCTTTATCCACTTCTTTATTTGTAAATTCTAAAAAGAAAGGTGCACTCTTGAATACACTGTATTTTTCATATAAATACTCTGGAAGCTTTTTAATTGCTTCATCTAGTTTTTCCTGTGGATCTATCATCATAACTTTTACTATATCTTCTTCATCATCAACATCATTAAAGTCTTTGATTGTATAATCTATTCCATTCATCTCACATTCATGCTTAGTATATTGACTCATTTTTGGAGTAATCAGACCTTCTTTTACAGAAAAAGCATGTATGTTAATATCCAGTTCTTTAGATACCTTATATATTTCTTTTAAATCTGAACCTTTTATTAATGTACTTGAGATTATATCTTTAGTCTTATTGTTAATTACTATACCGCCATTAAAGCTTAATGCATAATCATCACTCTTTAATAAATCTAATTCTTCTAAATATCTTGTAATACCATCTAATGGTCTTCCTGATGCAAGAACAACCTTAACGCCTTTCGCTTCTGCTGCCTTTAATGCATTTTTAGTATTTTCTGATATTTTCTTTTCACTTGTTAGTAAAGTTCCATCCATATCTAGTGCAATTAATTTATACATATTTTCCTCCATCTATAAAACATTTATTATATTAAAATTCATATCTTATTTTATATCTTTAAGTATATCATGAATCATATTTCCTTAATATAATTATTTAAGCAAATTTATATTACAATCTTTTGCATATTTTTTATAACTCATGTAACTAATTGTAGTTTTAATTCATATCATGATTATGTATATATGAAATGTGAGGTAGTATTTATGCTTATATCATTATTGCTTGTATCATCCTTATGTATAGATTCATTTGTTGCCAGCATAGCTTACGGAACTTCTAAAATAAAAATTCCACCTAAATCTATTATAATAATAAATTTAGTATGTACCCTAACACTTGCTGTTTCTTTATTTGTTGGTTCTATTTTCAAGAGCTTTCTTCCTGGTAATCTTCCTGCAGCTCTTGGATTCATAATTCTAATGTCTCTTGGGATATATAGATTATTTGAATATTTCTTTAAATCATATATTTCTAAAAGAAGTAAATGTGATCACCCATTAAAATTTAAAATATTTGACTTTAATTTCATATTACAAGTCTATGCTGATGAAACAAAGGCAGATTTCGATAAATCTAAATATCTCAGTCCCAAAGAGTCATTTTATCTTGCTTTAGCACTATCGTTAGATAGTCTTGCTGTCGGTTTTGGTTCAAGCTTAGGCAGTATAAATTATATTCAGACATTAATTTTATGCTTTGCAATGGGAGTTTTAGCAGTTTCTGTTGGTGTCTTTTTAGGAAAAAAATTTTCTGAAAAACTCCATTTAGAATTGTCATGGCTTTCTGGAGCATTGCTTATAATATTGGCTATTATAAGGGTATTATAATAACTGATATGCTTATACATTTTTTAATATTTCTATTTATTACAAAAGAGAGCCGTTCATTAAATTTGATTCAGCCCTCTTTTTTTATAATTAATTATTTATATTTAAGAATCTTTCATATTGTTTATCAAGTTCTTCTATATCATCATGAAGAAATTTATTATACTTCTCTTCATCTATAACAATATTAAATCCTGAAGATCTAGCAAAAGATAAATATTTTAAAGCTACTTCATTTACTTCATCTTCACTTACATTATATACTTCTCTTAAGATATCAAAAAATGTTCCACCTTTATAATTGTTTATTCTATGTCTTGCAGTAGATATTACTATTGAAAATTTATCTCCTCCAAATATATCTACCTGTTCTTTAATTGAACCATAACCTTTTTTCAACATATCAATATATTCATCTATTATATCGTATTTCGAATTTCCAATATTCTTTCTAGACATTATATTTTTAAAAACTTCATATGCCTTATCTTCTGTTAATAAAAATGCATCTTCTAGAACATCAGTCATTCTAAAGTAATTTTTTCCTCTTATATTTTCTTCAGCCTGACTTTGTATATATTCTATCATTCTCTCCTCAGTATGTGTTAACATAAATCCTCCTACTTTCTGTTTATATTATGGTTCTGTCTCACAAAAAATAAAAACTTTCTATTAAAATTTAAGTCTTTAGTAAACAGACTTTATTCTAGATTAATTAATATATAAAATTTCCTTTATTTTATTTATATCGATACTTTCTGAAAATATTTTAGCCAATCTATCATATTCTTTATCTTTATATTCTGAAATCTTTTCTAATAACTCACTTTCAGATATAGATTTATCATTATTTACCTTGAGGCCCTTGACAAAAGAACCAATAAAATCTCTAGAATCAAATATTCCATAAATATATGAGCCTGCTACAGTTCCTTCTTGATTGCATACTCCTATTATTGCTCCATTAAGATCTTTAATAAAGGGTACTGCCTTTTTTCCTATCTTACTTATTCCATTATGAATTTCATACCCACTTATGACATGATTCTTTATAGATTTTACATCTCGTAAATCACATAAAATCTCTGCTTGTGTCTCTTTAGATATTTTAGCTTCACTAAATCTTGTCTTTATATCTAGGAATCCAAAACCTTCTTCTTGAGTTATATCACCTTCTACTCCGAGCTTATCTAGAACTACCATACCAAGCATCTGATATCCGCCGCATATTCCAAGTATAGGTATTCCACATTCCTTTGCTTCCTTAATTCTATCAAATAACTTGTCTCTTTTTAATTTTCTCAAATCTTCTATTGTATTTTTAGTTCCAGGAATTATTATTATATCAGGATTTTTTAATTCATCAGGCTCCTTAACATATCTTACATTAACTCCAGGTATTTTATCCAGCATGCTGAAATCTGTAAAATTAGACATATGAGCTAATCTTATGACTGCAATATCAAGACTGCCTTCCTGATGTTCATTTTTAACCTTTTCCGTTACAATGTCTTCATCACCAATATCAAATTTTTCATAAGGCATTATACCTATAACAGGAATCTTTGTTATTTCTTCAAGCAGCTTTTTTCCCTCATCAAATAATTCTTTATCACCTCTGAACTTATTAATTATAATTCCCTTAACTCTTTTTCTGGCATGTTCAGATAATAATTGAAGAGTTCCAACTATTGAAGCAAAAACCCCGCCTCTTTCAACATCTGCCACTAGTATTACTGGAGAATTTGATATATCTGCCATAGCCATATTAGATATATCAGAATTTTTCAAATCTATTTCTGCACAGCTTCCTGAGCCTTCTAACACAATAACATCGTAATTTTGTGCTAATTTATCATATGCTGATTTTATATGTGTTTTTAAATCTTCATTTAATTCTTTATATTTATCAGGTTCTATATTAGAATATACTTTTCCTTCCACAATTACTTGTGTTAAACCACTAGTAGGTTTTAATAAAACAGGATTCATTAAAGCATTTGCTTCTATTTTACATGCTTCAGCCTGAATTGCTTGAGCTCTTCCCATTTCTAATCCTTCTTTTGTCACATAAGAATTTAAAGAAATATTAAGTGCCTTGAAAGGAGCTACATTAACGCCCTCATTTTTCAAAAGCCTGCATAATGCTGTTGCCAAAGTACTTTTCCCAACTGAAGATGCTGTACCTAAGAACATAATACTTTTCTTTTTCATAATATTCCCCTCCTACTCTTAAAATTAATGATTAAATTAAGAGTCATTCACAAGTATAAATTTGCAAAATTTAATATAACTTATATAAGTTATTGTTTTAATGATTTTTATATGCACATATTGCCAAATTACTTGCTGCTATTATATAAATTTTCTTAAAAATTAATTTCTTATAGTTCATTATACAGTCAATTTATCTTTTTTTCCATAAAATCAATTATTTGAATGATATTTTTTAATCTTTAAACCTATATTATAAGAAAATCAACCAAAATAATTTTATTTATCAAAAGATGTGTTTTTATATAAAAATTTAAATAGAGGAAGGCTGAATATCTCAATATTACATCCTTCCTCAGTCTTTTATTAAAGTTAAATTCAATTAATCATATTATTTTTTCAAGCATCCTTATAAAAAATTATAAATACTAAAATAAATTGCTATATTTTTCTTGTAAATAAGTAACCAGATTTTCTGGATTATTAAATTGCAGCCCATAATTAAATTCAGGTTTTTCTATAACTATTAATTTAATTCCTAGTTTTTCTGCTGCTTTGTACTTTTCAAGAATTCCGCCTTCTATTCCGCTATCTTTTGTAAGTATTGCTTTTATATCAAACTGCTTGATAAAACCTATTTCTAATTCATATGATACTGGTCCCTGCATTGCTATAATATCTTTCACCTTTACGCCATTATCAAGAAGCCTTTGAAGAACAGTAACTGAAGGTAGTATTCTATTAATTACTCTATATTGAAAATCTATATGAACAAATTTATCCGCATTATTTCCTCCAGTAGTATTAAGTATATTTCCATCTACCTTTTTAAAACATTCTATTGCTTCATCATAATTTCTTACTCTTATTATTTTATCACTTTTAATACTTTCAAGTGCACCTGGTCTGTCATACCTAACATAGTCAATATTTAGATTTTCTGCGCATTCAATAGCATTTTTAGTTACTTCCTGAGCATATGGATGTGATCCATCCACTAATACTTTTATATCATTCTTTATTATCCATGCTGAAAGTCCATCTTTATCTAAAGGTCTTGTATTTAATTCTTTTATTTTATAACGATTTAGAAGCTGTCCTCCATAACTTGTCGCTGTACTTACAGCTATATTGCTTGTATACTTATTTATTAATTCTACTATTTTTCTACCTTCAGAAGTTCCCAATATAAATCCAATCATTTCATATCTCCAATCCTATTTAATGACAGTTAGTTAGAAGGCTTTTTCATTTTATCTCTCTTTTTATCATTATATCCTCTTGGTGTTATGAAGCTTCCATTTTTATAAAAACTTTTAGTATTTCCTACTATTACAATAGACATCATATCTACAATTTCATCATCAAACTGTCCGATAGTTGTCATCGTAACTTCCTGACCTTCTCTAAGGGCATGCTTTACAACAGCAATTGGAGTTGTATCTTCTCTGAATTTTTTTATTATATCTATACATTCCCTTAAATAATGTGGTCTTCCTTTACTCTTTGGATTGTATAATGAAATTATAAAATCACTTTCTGCTGCAGCCTTTACTCTTTTCTTTATATCTTCATACGGAGTCATTAAATCACTTAAACTTATATTGCAGTTATCATGCATAAGAGGTGCTCCTAAAACTGATCCAGCTGAACTTGATGCTGTTATGCCTGGAATTATTTCAACTTCTTCATCATCCTTCATTTCTAAAATAAGTCCTGCCATTCCATAGATTCCTGAATCTCCAGTACTTATAAGTGCTACATTTTTTTCTTTTGATAAGTTTAAAGCTTCTCTGCATCTTGCTTCTTCTCCCATCATTCCAGTAGAATACACTTCTTTTCCTTCTATTAAATCTTTTATCATATCTATGTATTTTGTATAACCTACAATAATATCGCTGTTTTCTATGGCTTTGTAAGCTCTAAGTGTCATATTTTCAATACTTCCTGGTCCAATTCCTATTACACTAAGTTTTCCCATGATTAATCCACCTTTCTATTATCAGTCTTTTCATTTGTTATTTTAGTTTTCCTATAGCAAGTGTCATTCCTTCATGTTTGATTTTATTTACAATAACTTCTGCACCACCTAAATCAACACTTGGTTCACATACAGAATATATACCTAAAGTTTTAAAAACAAATTCGCTTTTTTCATATTTATCTTCAACTTGTTTTATTTCTTCTATTGTAAAAGTCTGAAAAGGACAATTCATTTTCTGTGATAACTTAATTATTCCCTCTTCATTTTTTTTGACTTGAACAGATACTATCTTATTAACAGCTCGTAAATCATAATTATACTTTTTCATGTTTTCTTCAACAAAAACACGAATCTTATCGTAAGGAGTATTTTTTCTGCATCCAATACCTAAAACTATATCTTTTTTTACAAGCTTCAATATTTTAGAGGAATCCAGACTCTCATCTTCATAATTTAAACAGTCTGTTATCCATATAGAATCTTCCTTTAATTTATCTAAGATTTTATATCCTTTTGTAACCTTTACTATATTAAAATCATCTTTTATTCCTACTTCTTTTCCATCTACAAGAAGAGCTGCAATGTATTTTGCTGTCTTTAAATCATCTATAATCAAATTATGATTCTTTGCCAGTATATCAGGTGCTGTAATATTCATATTATCTGTTGCTGTAGTTATTACCGCCTCACACTTTAATAATTTACTTATTTCCAGCGCAAGTTCATTACCTCCGCCAAGATGCCCGCTTAAAAGACTTATTGCATATTTGCAGGCTAAATCAACTACAACCACTCCTGGATCTTTATCTTTACTTTTAATTAAACTTCCCACTGCTCTTACAGCAATTCCTGTAGATGATATGAATACTATCTTATCAGAATTTTCAAAAGCTATTTCAGTTACTTCTTTAAGTTTAAAATTATCTGTATATATATATATAATCCCTGCATTTGATTCATAATTTCTATTTTTATCACATATATCTTCTTTTTTTTCTTTTATATAAAGATTTGCATTTAAACTCTTTTGGAGCTTAAATGCAATATCCTTTCCTTTTGGAGATGGACAGATTATACTTATCATTATCTTTTATCCTCTGCATCTCTGAACATATGTGAAAAACTCTTATCATATAATAAACTTTTCTCGAAGTCACTATCAATAAAATCTCCAACTAATATTTGTGCACATTTAGTTATATTGTTTTCCTTAACCTTTTCTGCAATATCATCTAAATGCCCCATTATTATTCTTTGATCATCCCATGTTGCTCTTTCAACTACTGCTATAGCAACATTTTTCTTATATCCCTTTCTAAGTTTTTCTACAACTTTATCAATCATAGAAATAGATAAGAATATTGCCATTGAAGCTCCAACTGATGCTAATTTTTCTAGATCTTCATTTTCAGGAACTGGAGTCCTTCCTTCAACTCTTGTTAAAATTACAGTTTGTGAAACCCCTGGAAGTGTGAATTCCCTATTTATTGCAGCAGCTGCACCTGTAAATGAGCTTACTCCTGGTACAACTTCATATTTTATTCCTACTCTATCAAGTTCCACCATCTGTTCTCTTATAGCTCCATAAATGCTAGGATCACCAGTATGTAATCTTACTACTAATTTACCCATCTGCTCTTCCATTGTCATTATTTCCATAACATCTTCTAAAGTCATTCCAGCAGAATTGTATATCTTTGCATCTGGCCTGCAATATTCAAGATGTTCTTTAGAAACTAGAGAACCTGCATATATTACAACTTCTGCTCTTTCTAATAAATCTCTTCCTCTGACAGTTATTAAATCTACAGATCCTGGACCTGCACCAACAAAATATACCATTAAAAATCATCCTTTCTTTTAACCGCTATCTGCTAGCTATTATTAACGACATATAGTCTCTCACTTTAAGTATTTCTTCTCTATCACTTAAAACAAGCTGTCCTTCTCTTCCTACTCTGCTTACATAAACATAATCAAATCCTTTTTCTTCAAGTACATCTAATACTTCCTCTTCTTTTTTGTATACCTTCATTACAACTATGAATTTTTCATTTGTTATTTCTTTTACCTTACTTGCAGGCATAACTACAAGATTTTCATTTCCTACAACTAAAGTTCTGTCAACAAGACTTGCTGCTGCACAAAATGATGTTATTCCTGGAATTGTCTTAACTTCAAATCCATCATCTCTAAGATGTTTTAACATATGGCTATATGTGCTGTACACATAAGGATCTCCTATAGTTAAAAAAGCTACATTTTTTCCTTCTTTAAGCTTAGCCTCTATAAATTCATATGCTTCTAATGCTTTTATTACTCTGTCTGCCTTTCCCATTGGAAAATGCTTTATAACTATTTCAGTACCAGGTTTTATATATTCTCTAGCTGTTTCAAGAGCTATGCTTTCTCCACCTTCTTCTGCACTTGGTGCAACTATCACCTGACACTTTTCTATCGTTTTTACTGCCTTAACCGTTAAAAGTTCCTTATCACCAGGGCCTACTCCTATTCCATATAATGTTGACATCTTCTATTTCCTCTCCTCTATTTTTATCTTATCCAAATTAATTAACATTTTAAACATTGAATTATATATATTGGATTCAATGCTATCATCATTAATGAATTTCCTCTGTTCTTGCTTACATTTATAAGTGATATATCAGCCTTATAATTTAATTCTTTTAAGGTTTCTACTGCTTTATAAGCGTTATCTAAAGTTATAAAATTAAGTACAATGCTTCCATTGGTCTTTAACAGCTTATGAGCTTTTTCAATAATCTCCTTAAGCTGTCCTGAACTTCCACCAATAAAAATAGAATCAAACTTCGTATTGCTTTTTTCTAAATCTTCCAGTGCATGTACTGCATTATCTTTAATAAGCTCTACATTACTGCACCCAAACTTTTCTATATTACTCTTAGTTACTTCAAAAGCTTCATCTTCTTTTTCTATTGAGTACACTTTTCCTCTGCTGCATATTACAGCACTTTGAACTGTTATACTTCCAGTTCCGCTTCCAATATCTAATACTGTAGAATCTTCATTTAAATTCATTTTACAAACTGAAAGCATACGGATTTCTTCCTTTGTCATAGGACATTTTCCACGTATAAATTCTTCATCTTTGATAAACTGCATATCTGCCTCCAAGTATCAAGTCTTTATTCATTACCATTCTTCTTAACCATAAATATATTTAAAGAAGCAAATTCTTTTTCTACAAACTCCTCTGGCCTGCCTTCATAAATAAATTCATTATTATAAGATAAATTTTCTCCTATCAATACTGTACAATCAATTTTCTCATCCTCCAACATTTTACATAAAACTGCTGGATTATTTTCTCTGTCAGTAAGCCAGATACTTAAATCATTATTTTTTACATCTTCTATAAAATTTTCTTTTCTTCCATGAAGACTTCCCAAATATGCATTATTCCATGGAAGCTTTGTTTTACATGTCATATATTGAAATGAACTTATTCCTGGAATAATCTCAAAATCAATTTTTGATTTGTTCTTTATATAATTTGTTATTCCATAGAATGTAGGATCCCCAGATGCTATGACTGCAATATCCTTGTTATTATCTTCTACAATATATTTATCTAAATCATACAAAGTTCTCATACATTCCTTATGGGTACTTATAAAATCTACAGATTCTACGGCACGCTTAAATCCTACAATCAAATCACACTCTTCCATTATATTCAAAGCTTTCTGGAGCATATAATCTTTATTGCCCGGACCAATTCCTACTATATAAATCATGACTTTTCCTTTCTTGAATCCCAAAGAAGTATAGGTTCTGATGCTCCATAATACATTACTGCATCAACCTTCATTTCTCCATATACATATTGATTCATTTTATCTACGATTTTCTGTCCCATATTTTCATATAATGCCTCATATCCATCACCAAGAAATTTTACAGCACCTTCGCACGTTTTTTGTTTTAATATTTCATTAACAAGACTTAAATCATATCCTAATAACGCAAGTTCTAAAGCAAATACTTCAAGTCTTACACTGTTAACTCTGCTATGAGTATTAAAACATCCATAGGCAATCTTACTCATCTTTCCTATATGCCCAACAACCAATACTGATTTTACTTTATTAGATAAGCAGCATTCTAAAGCAAAACCTATATAGTTTGAACATATTATTATTTGATCTGAAGAATATCCAAGTTCATTGCAGTATTTTTCACCTAAGTTTCCAAATGTTAAAACAAGACTTTCATTATTTAATGCTTTCTGCTGTATTTCAAGTTTTATTGATGATTTTAAAGCATCTTCAGACATAGGGTATACAATTCCAGTTGTACCCAGAATAGAAATTCCACCTTCTATACCAAGCCTGGGATTAAAAGTCTTTTTAGCAATTTCTTCTCCTTTCGGAACTGAAATAGTAACTTCCACCATCTGCCCCTCTGGAAGTACTTTAAGTACTTCTTCTCTTATCATCTTTCTTGGTACTGGATTAATTGCCGGCTCTCCCTTAGGAACAAATAAACCATTCTTAGTAACTGTTCCCACACCTTTTCCAGCTTTTAAATAAATCATTTCCCAATTTTCATAATTATCATAGTCTGAAAGATTATGATAAATCTCTTCATCATTTAGTATTTTTCGAACTTTGGCTTTTATTTCAATTCCATTTGTAATATCAGGATCATCCCCGCTGAATTTTAAAATAGTACATTCTGCATAATCATCTTTTCTTACGCATGATTCTACAGGCATATTTATTTCTATTCCCTTTGGAGATTTTATTTCCACTTCTTTTAAAATTAATTCTTCATTAAAAAGGAGTAATGTAGCTGCTTTAGCTGCACCTGCACTACATGCTCCTGTAGTATAGCCACATCTAAGTTTCTTTCCATCACTATCTACATACATTTCAAACATACTATTCACATACTCCTTTAATTTATTATAATTTATCTTTCTACAACCATATACATAAGAGCATTGATTATTGCTGCTGCAACTGTGCTTCCACC
>JBJEJM010000144.1:0-4036 GCA_051878075.1 Clostridium sp.
TTTCCCAATAAATATAAATGAAATTATCAGCTCTATGAAAGACTATAAAATAAAAGTTCTGCCCTACAGTACAGTTATGCATAAATATAACTTAACAAAGGAAGAGACATTTGAAATGCTTACATCAAAAGATGGATGCACTATCCGCAAAAGAGAAAAGTATGTAATATACTATAATGACATTGATAATGAATATCCTGATGGCAGAATCAGGTGGACTATAGCACATGAACTTGGACATATATTCTGTAAACATTTTGATAATAAAAAAACAAAAATCTCACAAGATGATGTCCTGTCAGATAAAGAATATTCATTTATGGAAAAAGAAGCGGATTATTTTGCTTCAATGTTTTTATCACATTCAGCAGTATTATCTAAGATTAATGTTAATAATCCACGTGAAATTGAATCTTTCTGTGATTTATCTAGTGAGGCATCTATAAATAGATTTAAAAATCTTAAGACATGGAACAAATATAATTTTACTATTTATTCTGATAAAATAATTCTAAGAAACTTTCAAAATTATATTGAGGGTAAGATAAATGATTATAAAGAATATGTGGCTTTTATTCAAGCTTTTTCTTTATAAATTATTAGTGTTTTTATTAACAGTACAGCCTAATTTAAAATATATTGAGCTAGGCTGAAACTGTTAAATAAATTTCAAAATCAACTTTATCACTTTTACTTATCAATTCTAAAACTTATTATAAAATAATCATAATCTAGATATTCTCCATACCTTATGAAAATATTATTTTCTGCTTTGGATAACATTATTTTCAAGATCAGATACAGTAAGTGCAGTTTCATCGCAGGCACATTTTAATAAATCTATAGGTATTTTCTCTCCACACATATCTGATACCCCTAAATCAATGTTATTTAACTGTATATAAGGATTTTTTGAATATAATTCTTTTATATCAGAATCAAGGTCTCCTAATAGTGTAATGATTTCACTTTTTTCAATAGTATCTAATTTCAATTCATTCCTGCTATTTTCTGCTTGTTTCAATAATTTGAGATATTCTCCCCTTACTTTGATTTTAGAATACAATACCTCCTGCTTCTGATATTCTAATTCAAGCTTAGCTTTAGAACTAAACTGTTCAGAATAAACTTTATATGAGAACTGTAGTAAAGGCAGCATTGTCAAAAGAGTTGTAGCACATCCACCTAAGAATAATAAAAATGTTCCAGATTCAACCCTGTAGTAAATTAATTCTTCTTCTTCATTTCCAACAAGTCTGTTTATAGTATTATATATATTTTCTATTAGTATTATATTTTCTTTTAGTGCCGAAATTGTTTTGTTTTCGTTCATGAATCTTATGTTTAAATGACATGCTTCCATTCCCGGAGATAAAATATTAGTTAAGTCATTGATTTTAGAAATATCTATAAATAAATTCTTATATAATTTAGTGATTTCTCTTATGTTGTTATAAACTTTTTCTATCTTTTCAAATTGATTTATATTGCTTTGAGATTCAGTATATTCATCAATTTTATCCATTAAATCAATATATTTTTTTCTAAATTTATTAAAATCATAATATTTAAATTCCCTTGTTACTTTAGTTAATTCAATAATCGATTTGGTAAACTTAATTTTTCTGAGATTATTAAAAAAGCAGCTACAGTAATTTTCTTTAAACTTATCAATAGAAGTTACATATGCTTTAAGCCTCTCCTGAGTCATTGTATGAGACTCAAAGGATTTTTTAAATAATTCAACCTGCATCTTTTGTCTTGATTTAACTATATCTATTAGTGATTTCATTGCCTTTTCAGTTTCAGGCAGGATTTTTTTAAGTTCTTCTCCTTCTTTTTGAATATCATATAAATTCATAAAAAATCCCCTCACTTATCTAATAAATTTTTAGCTAATAGAGGTAACAGATTGAAATCTATTACTCCTATAGACTTTTGCCTGTTGATATTTCTTTGTACTTTATTTATTTTTGTATATGTATTATATCACTCTTTGAATACGTTTACAATATTTTCCTGTAAATATTTTTTCATTCTCTTTATATAAATTCTAATGAAAGTCTTACGCCATGTATTTTGTAATAATAAACTTTTATTTTATTTAATGTCATAAAAAAGTTGATATATTCTTTTTCTAGGTATATAACTAATATTGTAGTATATAAAAAACTACATTAACTCAATAAAATATTGTTATGATTTCAAGGAGGAAAATATAATGAATATTCATGATCAAAAACTAATAACACTAACATCTGACGTAAAATTTGCACTAATGCGATTAGATCCTGTAAAGCATCAGCCTCTAATAGATACATTAATAGATATTGTTGATATATTAGAAGCTGATAATGATGATCTTGATTCTATACTCAACACTTCTATAAGCAGAATTGAAAAGTGTATTACAGAAAATAATCTAATCGTCCCATCAGAAATTCCTGAACTAATACAGTCTTTTTCTGCATTCCTCCCGAATTAATGATTTCATAGAAGTTAATCATATTGAAAGTTCCAGTTGGTAGAAATTTTTCTCTGATTGGAGTAATAAAAATCTATATGCTTTTATATGTAATAAACCAAGAAAAGCCACCTATGAAAGGCGACTTTTCCTTATACTTTTCTAATTATCTATAACTGACTTTTATGCAGAATTTATTGAATTATATATTAAAAATTCCACTTAAACAAGTCAAAGAATCTATTCATCTCTTCCTGTTGTTTTTTTATCATTTCATCAATATATGAGGAAACTTCATCAAAGTGCTTCTTGAATTCATCTGCATTTATATTTTTAGTATATTTCTTAACATTACCATCTTTTATTTCTACAACATAGACTACAGCACTTCCTGAAGTAATACTGTTATCTGTGTCTGAAATATCAGTACTTGAAGCATTGCTGCTATTTGTGCTTGTAACATCAGTGCCTGAAGCATTACTGCTATCTGTATCTGTTATAGTACATGCACTGGAAGTAGTGCTATTATACTTGTCTGCTGCAGTATAAGCAGCTGAATCAGTATTTGAAGCTGTGTTACTATTTGTTATTGTTGTATCTGCACTTAAAGATGTACTATCTTCTGGTGTTTTTTCTGTAATAGTGACATTTAAATCTGAATCAACATTTATAACATATGTTTTACTTTCTAAAACTTCAGTTTCCCATGGACGAAGATATTTAAATGTTACTTCTGTTTTTCCTTCCTTAAGTCCAGCGAAATACCAGGTATATGTTCCTCCAGCTCCACATAATTCTCCAGTTGAATCACTTGAAGCATAATTTTTACCTGCAAGATCAGCAATACTTGTATTTTCAATTTCATACTCCCATGTATATCCTGTAGTTGGATTTCCCTCTAATTCAACACTTGCAGTTTTATCTTTAGCTTGTACACTATTTTCAACTGTAGATGCGCTTTCTTTAGAATCTGCATGAGCATTTTGAATACCTGCTGAAAAAACTGATGTAAAAACTAATGCTGATGCTAATAAAATCTTAATCTTTTTCATAGGTTAAACATCTCCTTTTTATTTTGATAACTTAAGCATATTTCCTACTCCAGTTTACATGTTAAACCATAATTGTTACAGTTATGTATCAATTTAATTTTTTATTTAAAATATTCTTTTACTGCTCTTGAAGTTTATATTTTAAATATATGTTTATTAATTTAAGCTTTTAAACTGTTAGCTAATGAATAGATTTCCTTCATAATATCACCAAAATCACTTAAAATTGATACAGATTTCTTACTATCCTTTAACCCTTCTAATGAAGCTGCTGCAACCTCTTCACTTGTTGCTGATAGATTAGAGATATGCTCTAATATAGATTTATTAGCGTTATTTATTCCATGAATCATATTTTTGATATTAATTATGGAATCATTTAATGAATTTATTGATAAATTCATGCTTTCAAATTTATGGTTTACTGTATTTATAATTTGATTCTGTTTTTTTGTAGAATCATTAGAATTATTTACATTTGTAAGTACATTTTTAATATTTTCAACCAGTTCATTTTTAA